>JAMPYD010000083.1 GCA_023700845.1 Elusimicrobiota bacterium
CCGCGCCGACGGGCGTCGGCGTGGATCCGAACACCTTTGCCGCGATCAACGCGATCGCCGCGATGGCCAAGAAGGCCGGCGAAATGAAAAAGCAGGCCGAGAAGCTGATGATGATGGGCATCGCTCTGATCATTCTCGGCGCGATCCTTTGGGGGCCCATCGGCGCCATCGTGGCCGCCATCGGCGCCATGCTCGTCGGCATGAGCATCATGATGAGCAACATGGCCGACATGATGAAGAGCATGGCCGACTCCATGAGCCAGGGCCTGGCCGCGCGCACCGGGGACGTCAAGCAGGACGAGATCAACAAGTACTGCATCGACAAGGCCTACAACGAGGGCACCGACCCCAAGAACTGCAACCCGCCCGACTCCGTCACCGAGAACTCGACGATCACCGACAACAACAACAAGGCGGTCGATGAGCACAAGGAGAAGGAGAAGAAGGACACCCAGACCGAGACCGTCGACGAGCTCAAGCAGGCCGCGCCGTAGGCGGAATAAAGTTCGGTAAAAGAACGCTCATTGCATTGACAGCTTAGAGGGTACGCACTACACTATCGGGGCGTAAGAAAAAGAGAAAAATATGTCAACTTTCCTCGAAAAGAACAAGAAAAAGAGCGCTTTGGCGGCGCTGCTTCTCTTCATCAGAACGCGCAAGACCGTCACCGCGCTGCTTCTGCTGGTGGCCTTGGCCTCGTTCTTGTTCGTGAGCCCGTCCAACCTCATCCTCAGCTTCCCGGGCGGCGCCCGGGTGGCGGCGGGCGTGGCGTGGATCGCGGGGAAGGTGGGCGTGGATACCTCTAAGTGGGGCCTGGCCGGCGGGAAGCGCGACTACGGCGACCTTCTGGCGGCGTTCCGCGCGGCCAAGGACGGCGGCGGGAAGGCGGGCTGGGCGGCGTTCATGCGCGGCGGCGCGGCGGCCGACGCGGCCAAGCTCGCCGCGGGCAGCACCGGCTCCCTCGGCTTCGTGAGAGGCAACGCCAAGGATCTCGAGGCGGCGGGCGGCAGCGGCGCGAACCTGCCCAAGCCCGGCTCGGTCTCGGGCGTGCTGAATCCGGATGACGCCAAGAACAGCGCCGAGGGCGAAGCCGTGGCTTTGTCCGAGGGCGACGTCACCGGCGAGGGCGAGGGCCTGGTGAAGAGCGCTTTCGCGGGCGGGTTCGGCAGCGGCTTCGGCTCCGGCTCCGGCTTCGGAGGCGGCTCCGGTTCGGCCGGCGGGATGCTCTCGGGCGGTTCGTTCGCGGGCTCGGGTTTCTTCGGCGGCGGCAAGGGCGCGGTGAGCGGCAAGCTCGGGGACGTGGTCAAGGGCGGGCTCGAGGGGATCAAGTCCCAGACCGGCACCGGCGTGCAGATCAAGGGCGGCGCCAAGGGCCAGATGACGGCGTCCCGGGCGTCCTCGATCAACTCGCGCACGAGCAAGGGCCTCGTCGGCACGCACACGATCAGCGGCCAGCGCGCCTTCGTTCAGCTCGCCGCCGGACGCGGCCGGGCGGCGATCTCGGTGGCGCCCAACTGCACCCCGGGGACCAACTGCCCCGGCGAATTCGCGGCCGTGCAGACCGGCGCGGTGTACGACGGCAACACGATCAGCGGAGACCGCACCGACATCCTGACGGCGCCGGAGATCGACGGCTTCGACTCCCCGAACCTCCCCGACTCGGGCATGGCCGACGACTACATCCGCCAGGCGGAGAAGATGGACGCCGACGCGAAGAAGTGCCGCGAGCTCGACGATCTGTACGGCCCGCAGGAGCGCGAATACGACAAGGCGCAGGAGCGGCTCTCCAACCAGTTCGAAGCGATGGGCTGCGGCCAGGGCGGCTGCAGCAAGTCGAAGGCGAAGAAATGCAAGGCCTTGGGCAACCAGATGAAGCAGCTGTGCCGGGATTCGATGACCATCCGCTGCAAGCACATTCACGAGTGCCCGCTCACCGCGAACAACAACTGCTCGGCCGCGGAGTGCGACGGCCCCGCGCGCAATAAAAAGAAGGTCACGGACGTCAACGACGGCGTCCGCAGCACGACGATGGACCAGGGCGAAGAGAGCGCCGAGTGCACGTACACGAAGAACGGGGTCATCGAGGCCCGCCAGGCCACGAAGAACGCCGTCGACTCCTACCGCAGCTACGGCTGCGAGGCCCTTTACCCGTCGCAGGTGCTCTCGGACAAGCTCAAGTACCTGAGCGGCTGCTCGGGCCGCGAGAATCAGGTCATCAACACGTGCAAGCACTACGCGAACGCGGTGTGCCAGAACGCGCGGGCTTGCTCGGGCGGGGAATGCACGGGCAACACGGATGAGTGCGTCATCACGGATTTGAAGGGCATCGAAGAATTCATTTCCAAATAAGCGAAGGACCAGGAGAACCATTATGGACCAGCAGCCGAAGATCCCGACTCTCAAGGACGCTCAGAAGCCCCAGGTGAAGATCAAGGGCATGGGTGCCGGCTTGACCCTCTTCGACCGCCTCAAGCAGTTCAAGAAGAAGGATCTGGCCTTCATCCTGGCCGGCCTGGGCACCTTGTTCATGGCCCCGCTGGCGGAGCATTTCATGATGGCTCCCGAGAACGGGGACGCCTCGCTTCAGCAGGGCTGGGGCAAGGGCGGCACCGGCAGCAATCTCTTCGGCAGCGGCAGCAGCCCCTACGAGAGCGGCAACAACAACATCGCCTCGGGCGGGGCCATCGGCGGCGGCGGCGACATCATCACGCCCCTGAACGTGCGCGACCCCAGCGCCCTCGTGATGGGCCCGGGCTCGGCGCAGCAGCCTCCGGCGGGCTCGGCGGCTCCGGCGGCTCCTCCGCCCGCCGCTCCGGCCAGCAGCGAGACGGATTATAGGGACGCCCTCAAGGGCGCGGCTTCCCGCGCGGCCTCGGCGGCCGTGAAGAAGGCTCCGCTTCCCGTTCCGAAGATCGCGGTCGGCGGCTCGGGCCTTCGCGGCCTGGGCGCGGCCGGCGGCGGCACCAGCGCCTCGGCCAGCCTTGGACCCATCAACAGCGGCAACCTCGGCCAGGCGGGCACGGGCGGCGGCGGCCTCGGCATGGTCCGCACCGCTCCCGGCTTCCGCGGCGTGGCGGGCGCGCGCAGCCCCACCGGCGGGACCGGCCTCGACAACACCAAGCGGGCCGGCGCCAACGCCGGAGACGCGTTCAACCGCGCGGGCAGCGCCGCGGCCGGCCTGAACGCGGCGGCCAGCGAGGCGATTCCCACCGCCGGGCAGGGCTACGGCGGAGGCGGCGCCGGCGGCTCGGGCGCCAACGACAAGCCCGGCAGCGGCACCGGTCCCGGCGGCAGCAAGAGCGTCGGCGAGTCCTTGGCCTTCATCGCGGCGAAGGAACGCATGATGGAGAACATGAAGCTCGAGTTCGAGAAGCGCAAGCTCAAGGACCCGGAGCTCCTGCTCTACGGCATCCGCAACGACATCCTGAAGGCCTCGGCGGCCAAGATCGGCGAGGGCCTGACCTCCTGGGGCATGTGCAAAGGCCTGAGCATGGGCTGCCCGCCTCCCGACGACGACCTCGTGTGTGACGGTTTTTCAGGGAAGGCATCCCAATTGACCATGTGCGAGGCGTCGAAGGATCCGAAGGTGCAGCCCTCTCTCTGCTGGGCACCGCTCGGCAGCGGCGGCTACGAAGAGCGCAGCGCGGACGGCAAGGCGACCGGACGGCGCTGCAACCCCTCCGGAAAAGGGAAGGATGGGGCCGGCAATCCGAGCAGCGAAGGCAACGGCATGAGCGAGCTCAACGGCGCCATCGGGTCCGTCTGTGAAAAGATCCGGGGCACCTCCGGCGGCAAGGACAGCGGCTACGACTCCTACTATCCGACGATGCACACCGCGGCGAAGAACACGGAGATTGCCCGGAATACCCTGATGTCGGGCGGCAACACGCGGTGCGCGACGGAGCCCGTCAAAGGCGATACCGCGTCGAAGATGCTCAGCGATGCCAAGGCCAAACTGCTTACGGCGGCCGCGGCGGCCGGCGCGGACGGCAAGACTCCCGCCGCGACGGACGCCATCGGCCTGATCAAGGCCGGCTCGACTAAGAGCGACGATGCGGACGCGAAGGCCGCGGCGAAGGCTCTCGTCGACGCGGCGGCGTTGATTAAATCCGCCGAAGGCAGGATCACCGAGGCGGAGACGACGTTGGGCACGCCCCTCACCGCGCCGGTGAAATCCGGCCCGGACGTGGACACCTTCAAGCGCGTGACCGAGCAATTCGAAAAGGTCCAGACGGCCCAAACGCAGGCGAAGGACGTCATCACCTCACTGCGCACCGCCGCCAGCAACCTGACGGTCGGCATCGCCTCGATCGAGCCGCTGGTCAAGGGCGCGGAAAAGCCTGTTGGGGCCTTGCCTGATCAGAACAGCCTGAATAAGGCTTCGGAAGACTTGGTGAAGGAGGCCGGGGTCGATCCTCCGGCTAAGTCCGTCGTCAAGATGCCCGAGGTGAAGGGCGACGTGGTCAAGGAGCAGACGCCGGCGCTCAAGTCCTTGACGGACCTCCAGGGCGCGATCGATAAGGCCGCGACGACCGACGCAGCCGCTAAGGCGAAGCCCGACGATAAGCCGGCGCAGGATGCCGCGGCGGAGGCTAAGAAGGACCTGACGGCCAAGCTCGAGGCGGCCAAGACTTCCGTGGCGACCTCGCAGACCGCGCTGACGACCGCGGCGACGTCGAAGGAGTCGCCGATTCGCACGACTTCGATTCGGGGGGGTGCCCTGCCGTAAGGACAACCCCGGTATATAGGTCTTTAGGCCCAGGCGTGAATTAGGGCGTGGAGCTACAATAAGAACGGTATTATCGTAGGACTGGAGAAGCCATGAAACCCCTGAATCCCATCATGGCCGTCTTGGCGATCGCGTCCGTCGGGGTGTCACCCCTTCGGGCGCTCGCCGCTGACGGCAAGGCCCCGGCTGCCGTCGTCGTGAAAACGCCCGACGGCGTCGCCGTGGCGGCCGAAGACGCCAACTCGATCACCAAACTGACCGAGATACTGGACAAGAATTCCAAGGCCAAGGATGACGTGGGGCAGCGCGTCACGGACTTCCTCCTTAAGCCCGACGCGGCGAAAAAGAGCTTCGTCGCCGCCGACGTGGACGCCGCGGCGCTCGCGGCGGTGGCGAAGGAGTGGACGAAAAAGCAGTCGCCGGGGAGCTTGGCGATGCTCTATTTCGTCGTCGGCGTGGGGCCCACCCCGCCGGATTGGGTGAAGAACGACGATTTCCTGAAAAAGACCGTGCTCCCCGAGCGGGAGGCGGAGGGCCGCCTGCGGACGGCGCTCAGCGGCTACACCGACCCCGGGGGGCAGATCAAGAAGACCAGGGAGAAGGACGCCTCGGTCACTTTTCTCAATGCCGCGGTGGTCGAAGCCAAGAAAATTTTCGACGACCCCCGCCCGAAGAAGGTCGTGAATACGGACATCAACCAAAACGACAACACCGGTTCCAATCCCCCGGACGGGACCCGCAGCGCCGGTTCGCGCCTCAACGGCGCCTCGCAGCAGTACACGATGAAGGATCTTTACCTGGACGGCGCGGTGGTCGTGGACGTGTCCGGGCCCAAGGACGAGCATTCGCGCAAGATCTCGATGAAGATCTATACGAAGCGGAACGCCGACGGCTCGACGACCAACGAGATCGGCATCTTCGACATCACCGACGAGGGCAATATTTACGGCCGGCGCTTCCCCGTCGGCGGCCCCGATCAGTCCTTCGTCCTCGACGACCGCACGCCGGGGCACAAGAAATACGAGCTCAAGTTCGAGACTTTGCCGGGCGGCGACCGCAAGGTCGTCTTCACCCGTCCGGGCGGCGGAGTTCCTCTCGAGACGAAGGTCTCCGACCTTTATCTCAAGCGGGCCGATCAGGCGGCCAATCTGAGCAACATCATCAACGTCGGCGGCCAGGAGTTCTATGTCCTGCCCCAGGGCGGCAAGCTCGGCGCCGTGGCGATGTTCCCGAAGGCGCTCATCGACAGCCGGGGAACCCCGGGCCTCGACGCGCGCAGGCTCAAGCCCGAGCTTTACGCGGAAATCGGCCGGCGCGGCTCGGAGGGGCTCCCCGAGAATCTGCCGGGCAAGCCTCACCTCGGCGCGATCGGCAGCAAGGAATTCCACCTCGAGTTCAATCAGGAGCTCGGGATGTGGGAGGTCAAGGACGGCCCCGGCGACAAGCCGGCCACGCCGACGACCGGAGACGGGACCGGGCCCGGGGGCACCCCCGGCGGCAACCCCGGCGGCGGCAACCCCGGCGGCGGCAACGGCGAAACGCCCGCGCCCAAGCCGGGCGGGATGACGTTGGACGAACTCCTCCTGACCTTCAAGGATTCTCTCGCTTCGGGCATCTGCAAGATCAACCCCGACGACACGAAGGACCTGGCCGCCAACCTGAAGGACCGGTACGCCATCCTCGCCTGCACGTTCGACCAGCGCGCCGGCATGAAGCAGGTCGTCCTGGTTCCGAAGAGCGAGGTGCACCCCGGCCAGCAGCTGGAGTACGGCAGCGTCTCCGGCTTCAAGCTTCTTCGCGCGCGCTTCTTCGACCATTACCTGATCCTTGAGTTCGACAAGCAGGTGCAGTACTTCGACCTGCTCGATTATGACAAGGACGCTTCGGGGAAGAAGACCGGCTTCGCCGTCTCCGGTTTCGTCATGAACGGCAAGGCCGTGCAATTCACGCACACCGATCCGTTCGTCCACGCCTTGCGGACGTACATGAAGAACGTCCCCGCCGAGGCGCTGACCGAGGTGCCGAAGCGGGTCAAGGCGGCCCAGGGCAGCAAGCCGTACTACGTGGCCGGCGAGTTCCCCAAGGACGTGTTCATCGTCATGGTGACGTCGGACGGCGTTCCGTACATGGTGTGGCCTAAGCTGGAGAAGCCCGGCGAGGCCCCCAAGCCCGCGCCGGATCCGTACACGACCATCAACGGGCCGACCAACGCGTTCGACGGGTCCGTGGCGTCGGATGACGCCTCGTTCCCGCCCGACATCAAGCTGCCGGAGAGCCACAAGGCGCTGCCCATCAAGACTCAGGCCGACATCGCCCTCTACGAGAGCGACGACACTCCGAAAAAGTACTTCATCATGTTCCGCTACAAGGGGTTGACCCCGAAAGTCCCGACGCAGCCCGACGGCGAGCAGGTCGTCACGACCTTCCGCCAGAAGCAGCTCGAGGCGTTCAACGCGTCGAATCCCTATCCGGGAAACAGCCTCCGGATGGGCGGGCTGATGGCGGGCCCCGTCGTGAAGGACCGCGTGGCGTCGGGCTACAAGTTCATCTCCGGCTCGACGAAGGAGAAGGGCGTGATGGCCATGTTCCAGAACAAGCAGGTCAGCGCGACGAACGCGAAAGAAGGCGAGGCGAACTGCGTCGGCCCGGTGCTCTGGTGGGGGCTGTCCGACGAGGCGGCCCTCAAGGCGTGCCGGGAAGACAAGTTCTGAGCGTTTAGCCGGCCCGGGACCTAGGGCCTATACGGCCTGGGTCCCGGGCCTTCCTTTTTAGCGGGTCTTTGGGCCCTGACAGGAAGGCGTCCCTCTGCTACACTGGGAACAGG
>JAMPYD010000084.1 GCA_023700845.1 Elusimicrobiota bacterium
CCGCCTTCTCCGAGGCGCCCGCCCCCTCGAGCCGGACCGGACCCGCGGGGAACCGCTCGAACCTCGTCCCGCCGGGACCTCCGCCCGTCCGTCCGGCGGCGGCCGTCCCGCCGGCCTCGGGCCGCTCGCTGTCGAACCCGAGCAGCCTGCGCGGAGCGACCGCCGACGAGGTCGCCGGCCTCATCCCGAAGGACTGGGTGGCCCGCCCGATGCGGACCGGACGCGGCACGATCTACGAGATGCCCGGAACCCGCGGCGCCGACATCATCCAGATCTCGCGCGGCAATCCGCGCGCGCCGGACCCGCTCCACCAAGGGACCTATGTTAAGATTTCCCGGGCCGGATCGACGATCCGCATCGAGCTCAAGCCATGAAGACCGACAACGACGCCGAACGGATCGTGCTCCTCAACGCCCGCGAGGACTACGGCCTGCTGTGGCAGATCCTCGACGAGGTCCGCGCGGCCATGCCCGGGGCGGCTCCCGAAGCGGCGCTTCGCGCCGCCCGCGAGGCGGTTTTTTCCCTCATGGCCAAGGGCCTGCTGGACGTCTACAGGCGAAGCTCCCGAAAGGTTCCTTTCGAGCGCCTCGACGCGGCCGACGGCGAGGCGGCCCTCAACGCGGACGAGTATTGGCGAGGCGACGATACGGACCCCGTCGAGATCGCGGTCGCGGCCACGCCGAAAGGCGGCGAGGCTCACGAGACACCGGCGTGATTTATCCGTTATACTAAACCGCATGCGCGCCGCCCTGCTCGCCGTCCTTTTCCTCGCGCCCGCCCTTCCGGCGGCGGCGGCGCCCATGGACAACCAAGCTCCGACCCTTTGGCAGGAAAGGTTCTTCTGGGACGCGCTGCTGACGGCGCGCGACCGCCTGGCCCGCCAGCAAAGCGACCCGATGATGATCCCGGTGATGAAGGCCATCGCCGGGCAGGTCGCGCAGCAGGTGGCCAACCTCGCCCAGATCCATCAATACGTGAAGGCCCAGGGCGACAACCTGCGCTACGCCTACGCCCAGCCCGACCCCCAGCCGAGCCTCGAGACGATCATCAACAACTTCGAGACCCTGACGACGGGCTGCGATCAGGTGCGCCAGAACCTCTATTACCTGACCGCCCGGCAGCGCATCGCGAGCTCCCAGGCGCTCCCCGACCCGGAGATGTACCAGACCGGCCTGCTGATCCTGGGGCAGGTCCAGCAGCTGCAGCTGACCCTGAACGCGCTGTACACCGACATGAACGCCGTCCGCGGCATCGTCATCGAGAACAACTGGGCCAACGACAAGAACTTCAGCAACAAGACCGAGGAGCTGATGCGCAGCATCGTGCGCGTGCAGGACTCGGTGTTCGCGGTGTACAACGCCGGCTACGAGCTGGCGATGCGATGCCGGTGACGGCCGCCGCCGTCGTCGTCGCGGCCGTCCAAGCGGTGAGCTTCGCGACGAAGGACGGCTGGAGCATCGCGGCGTCCTACCGCCCCGCCGCCAAGGGCAAGGCGACCGTGGTCCTCGCCCACGGCGTGGGCAGCGCGGGCGCGGAGTGGAGCCGCTTCGCGGAGGCGCTGGCGGCCAAGGGCGTCGGCACCCTCGCGCTCGACCTGCGCGGCCACGCCGGCAGCCGCCGGGGCCCGCCCGGCTCGACGGATTTCACGGGGTTCGACGCCCGTCTCTCCTGGCCCGCCGCCGCCGAGGACCTGCGCGCCGCGGCCGCCTGGCTCAAGTCCAAGGGGGTGCCCGACGGGCGCGTCGCCTTCGGCGGCGCCTCGATCGGCGCCAACCTCGCGTCGATCGTCGCGGCGGAGCGCAAGTCCGCGCCCTTTCTTCTTCTGCTGTCCCCCTCGGGCAATTATCGCGGCGTGATGCCGAAGACCCGCAAGGGTCTCAAGACCTTGGCCGCGGCCTCCCCGGCCGACGGCTACGCGCTGATCCGCGTCCGGGAGCTCGAGGCGGACAAGTCCGCGGAGACGCTCTATCCGCCCGCGGGCCACGGGGCGCAGATGTTCGAGGACCCCGCGACCTTCGAGCGCGTCGTCGCCTGGACGGCGGCCGCGGCCGCCCCCCGCTGACCTAGCGGTTCGAGGCGGGGCCGCCCGGCGAGACGAACGTCGTCGAGCTCGCGGCCAGGGCGGGATAGACGACCTTCTCGACGGGGCGTCCGGCCAGCAGCTCGCGGGCGGCGCGCGCGGCCTCCCGGCCGCAGTCCCGGAAGGAGACGGTGAGCTCGCCGCGCACCTCGTCCATGACGAGGCCCGCCGCAGGAGCGAAGAAGGGAACCGAGCGGGCGCGGGAGAACTCGCGCGCCGCGCCGAACGTCTCCGGCGTCACCGAGGCCGGATCGGGCGCGAGCCAGACGCCGTCCGCGCTCACGCCGTCCCGGCGCAGCAGGCGCGGCAGGCCGTCCGGACCCGACAGGATCCGGTCCTCGATCGCGACGCCGGCCTTTCCTCCGGCCTCGGCCGCGCGCCGGAGGAACTCCGGCTCCGGGGGAGCGGCGCGCACCGCGAGCAGGCGGCGCACGCCCGCCGCCGCCAGCAGGCTGACGAAGCGCTCGGGCGACGGCGTCATCGCGACGCGCACCGTCGCGGCGCCGGCGTCGTCGTCCCGGTACGCCGGGGCGAGCGCGACGACCGTCGGCGCGCCGGAGCGCCGCGCGCGCATCGCGGCGTGGCCGCCGAGCGCGACGATCACGCCGTGCGGGCCCGGCGGCAGGGCGCGCCCGGCGGGCGCGGTGTCGACGGCCTCGCCCCACTCCGCGAGGAAGCCGTCGAGCGCCTCGCGGAAGGACGGGGTCAGGGGCTCGCTGATCACGACGAGCGCCTGCGCGGCGCGGGCCGCGCATGGGGCCAGGAGCAGCAGCGGCAGCAGGAGCGCGCGCATCACCATCGCACCACCGCCCCGCCCTGGATCCGCCGGGGGACGAGAAGGCCGTCGACGTACTCGCGGCGGTACGGCTGCTCGAGGTTCTGCCCGGCGACGAACACCTCGAGCCAGGAGGCCGGCGACCAGGACACGCGCGCGTCCAGGCGCCAGAAGGCCGGGATCTCCGCCTGCGCCGCGCCCGACGTGGAGTCGGCCTTGTGCGCGTCCTTCCAGCCCGCGTTCGCCGAGGCCCGCAAATCGAAGGGAAGCGCCCAATCGAAGCCGAAGTTCGCCTTGTGGCGGGGCGTCGTGTTCAGGTAGATCGCGTGGGCGTCCTGGTCGGCGACGGTCTCCTGCGTGTAGTTGGAATAGAGGGAGCGGCCCGGGCCGGCCCGCCAGCGCAGCCCGGCCTCGAGCCCGCGCAGGATCACCGTATTGGTGTTGTCGTAGGCCAGGTTGTAGACGTTGGGCCCGCTGGTCTGATCCAGGTTGATGTGGTCGCGGATTTCCGTGTAGAAGCCGGTCAGCTCGAGGGTGAGGGCCTTGTCGCGGAGCTGGCCGCGCCAGCCGACCTCGTAGTTCGTCAGCGGCGATGGGTTCAGCGAGCGGTTGCCCGCCAGATGCCCGCCCAGGAACCCGTTGCCGATGTCGAAGTTGAAATCGGCGTAGCGGTGCAGGATCTGGGGCTTGACGTTCGCGCGGGAGTACGAGGCCCGGAAGGAGTGCTCCTCGACGGGGGCCCAGAGCACGGCGCCCTGGAAATCCTTGTGGTAGCCGCCGGCGTCGGCCGTCTCGTGGTTCATGCCGCCCATGACGCTGACGGTGGGCACGACCTCGATCGACTGGTGCAGGTAGCCGCGTACCGTGCGGTTGGTCCGCAGCGGCGTCGCCCCGTACAGGTAGGCCGAGCCGGACGCGGCGTAGCGCCAGGCGGCGCCGTAGGTCGTGTGCAGGCGGCCGCCGCCCCACGCGATCGAGTGCAGGCCCTCGGCGTCGTACTGCCAGAAGCGGGAGCTCGTGTCGCGGCCGGCGGGATCCGGGAAATCGCTCGAGAGCGACTCGTTGCGCGAGGCGCGGAACTCGACGGTCGAGTCCGGGCCGACGGGAGCCTCGAGCCGCGCGAGCTGGAAGTCCGTGAACATGTACCCCTGCGGCTTGAGGCCGGAGGTCTTCCCGAAATTCTGCCGGTCGAGGCCGGCCATCAGCTCGAGCGTGGCCTCGCCGACGCGCGCCCAGCCGCGGACGTTGCCGGTGTGGTCGCGGTTGAAGTCGTGCCCCTGCGTGCCGGGGTCCGCGGCCGTCGGAGCGCCCCCCTGCGTGCGGGACGTCGCGCTCAGGCGCAGGCCGCCGCGCTCCCCGGACGCCTCTCCGGCGGCGGAGAGCTCGCCGAAGCGCCCCGTCCCGCCCCGGGCCGCCGCCTCGCCCTTGAAGGGGCCGGAGGGACGGCGCGTGATGATGTTGATGACGCCGAGGCCGGCGTTCGAGCCGTACAGCGCGGCGTTCGGGCCGCGCACGATCTCGATGCGCTCGATGTCCTGGAGCTGGACCGGGATCTGCTCCCACAGGGTCACGCCGGAGCGCGGGTCGTAGAGGCTGCGCCCGTCCAGCAGGACCAGCAGCTCGTGGGAGTTGTCGCGCGGGGTCCCGCGCACCGAGACGACGGCCCGGTTGGAGCCCGCGCTCGAGCGGCCCTCGACGACGTCGAGGCCGACGCGGAACCGCAGGAGGTCCCACAGGTTGACGACGCCGGACGCGGCGATCTCCTCGGCCGTGATCACGTCGACGGGCACCGGCGAGCCCTGCGTGGGCCCGACGCGCCTCAGCGCGGTGGACGCGCGGCCCTCGCCGGCGAAGAAGCGGAACGCCTCGTCGGCCGGCTTGGGCTGCGCCGCCGCCGGAGCGGCGAGCAGAGCGAGGAGAGCGGCGAGGCGCGCGCTAGACACTCAAGGCGCTCCCCGCCGCCCGGACGCGGTCCAGCTCCTCGCGGGCCTGGGCCAGCAGCTGGGCGGCCTCGCCCTGAAGCCCCGCTTCCTCGGCGGCCTCGACGCGGCGGCACAGCTCGCGCAGGCCGCGGGCGCCCAGCGACGCGGACGCGCCCTTGACCGCGTGGACCTGCGCGGACATCTCCTTGCGGTCGCCGGACTCGAGCGCGGCGGCCGCGGCGCCCAGGCGCCGGGCGCAGTCCTCGACGAAGTCTCCGACGAGGCCGTGGAAGGAGGCCTCGTCCGGCGCGGCCAGGGAGGCGAAGGACTTGACCGCGGCCTCGTCGAACGGGAGGTCCCAGCGGTCGAGGACGACCGCGAGGTCGTCGAGCGTCGCCGGCTTGGCGAGGTAGTCGTCCATGCCGGCGGCCAGGCAGCGCGCGCGGCCGGCGTCGCCGGCGTGGGCGGTCAGGGCGACGACGGGAACGCGCCGGCGCCCCCCTTCGGCCTCACGCACGCGGCGCGTCGCCTCGTATCCGTCGACGCCGGGCATCTGGCAGTCCATCAGGATCAGGCCGAAATCGTCCCGGGACAGCGCCTCGAGGGCGGCCTCGCCGTCGGGCGCCGTGTCCGCCGGACGGCCGAGCTTCTCGATCTGCATGCGCAGCAGGCGGCGGTTGATCGCGTTGTCCTCGACGATCAGCACCCGCTGGCGGTCGCGGCGGACGGGGGCGGAGCGGCGCTCGGGCGGGACGAAGCAGGAGGCGCCTTCCTCCGACGACGCCTTGGCGCGCTCGAACGGCAGGCGGACCCAGAAGGTGGAGCCCTTGCCCGGCTCGCTGTCGACGCCGATGGACCCGCCGAGGAGCTCGACGAGGCCCTTGGAGATGGACAGGCCCAGGCCCGTCCCGCCGTAGCGCCGCGTCGTCGAGCTGTCGGCCTGGGTGAAGGCGTCGAAGACGGAGGGCAGGACCGCGGGGGCGATCCCGATGCCGCTGTCCTCGACGTGGATCTCGAGCGTCGCGGCCTCGCCGCCGGCCGGCGCGACGGAGCAGCGCAGGCGCACCGTCCCCTTCTGCGTGAACTTCACGGCGTTGTCGAGCAGGTTGAGAAGAATCTGGCGCAGTCGCGTCGGATCGCCGATCAAGGTCTCGTCGCACGACGTGCCCGACTCGCACAACAGGTCCAGGCCCTTCTCCGCGGCCCGCGACTGCGCGATCGACAGCGCGTCCCGGAGCACGTCCCGCAGGCGGAAGGGGATCTTCTCGACCGTCATGCGTCCGGCTTCCATCTTGGAGAAATCGAGCACGCCATTGACCAGGCCGAGCAGCGCGGCGGCGGCCTTGTCCACGCCTTCGACGAGCGCGCGCTGCGACGGCTCGAGCGGGCCGGAGCGCAGCAGCTCGGCGGACCCGACCAGCGCGTTCAGCGGGGTGCGCAGCTCGTGGCTCATGTTGGCGAGGAACTCGGACTTGATGCGGGCGGTCTGCACGGCCGCGTCGCGCGCGCGCTCCAGCGCCTGCGCGCTCTCGTTGAGCAAGGTCAGGTCCTGGAAGGTGAGCACGCGCGCGAACGGCGTGCCGCCGTTGAGCATCGTCCTCATGAACCGCCGGTAGACGCGGCCGTTCATCAAGCGGATATCGTCGATGAACTCCTGGGACGGGTCCGCCATCGCCGCGTTGGCCTGCTTCGCGAATCCTTCCGGGTCCTCGACCATCATCCCGACCCGCGCCATCATCGCCTCGCGTCCCTCGGCGACGACCTCGGGCGTCAGGTCCCACATCTCAAGGAAGCGCTGGTTGTACGTCAGGGTCTTCCCGTCCAGGTCGTAGACGAGGATGCCCTCGGAGGCCGCCTCGATGGTCCCCCGGGCGATGACGAGCGCCTTGGCGAGCTCGTCGCGCGAGACGGTCGTGCGCGAGAGCGTGTCGCTCATCCGGTTGAACGACGCCGCCAGGTCTCCGACCTCGTCGTTCGTCACGACGGGGACCTTGCTCCCGAAATCTCCGGCCATAATGCGGCCCGTCGCCTCCGACAGCTCGCGCACCGGGCCGAGGAGCCACCCCATCAGCCCCAGCGCGATCGCGAAGCCGACGGCGCAGAAGACCGCGACGATCGCCGCGACGAAGTTCGCGATGCGGCGGGCCGACTCGAGGGAGCGCGCGAGCGGCAGAGCGATGTGCAGCTCTCCCAGCCGCCGGTTCCCGGACCGCGACGACAGCAGAAAATCCGCCGAAGGCTCCATGACCGGGATCGACAGGAGGAGCAGGTCGCCGCCGGGCGCGCGCACGCGCTCCCAGACGGGATCGACGGAGAGCTCGTGCAAGGTCCCCTTCGCGGCGAGCTTGCCGGTCTCCAGGACGTTCGTGTGCGCGATCGCCCGTCCCGCCGCGTCGAACAGGGCGACGTGGCCGGCGCCCGTCACGGCCTGCGCCGCTTGAAGGCGCGGCAGCAGGTCCGCTTCGCGGTGCTTGGCGAAGCGCGGAGCCAGCCCGGCCGCCAACTCGACCGCCTGGGGACGCACGCGGCTGACCGCCTCCTCCAGGACGATGCCCTCGATGCCGCGGCGGGAGACCACCGTGACGACGAGGATGAACGCGATCGCCAGGGGCAGGAACGTCAGCGTCGCCTTCGCCCTCAATCGCACGATTCGCTCGACATATTACAATGATAACATTACCGGACCATGACCGAAAAGCTCCTCCTCGCGGCGCTTCTCGTCGCG
>JAMPYD010000085.1 GCA_023700845.1 Elusimicrobiota bacterium
CGGGAAGGGTAAGGGTCGCCTTGTCGGAGAGGTAGGCCTGAAGATCCAGAAGGCCGGCCTCGTGGAGCAGGGCCGGGAGCAGGTCCCCGATGGAGTTGTTCCCCAGCCCCAGCGCCGCCTTGCCTCGCTCGCACAGCGCCTGCAGGCGGACGGCGGCCGTCAGCACGGAGATGTCGCCGTTGAAATTCTCGCTGTCGCGGACGAGCGAGTTCGCCAGATTGTTCGGCTCGCTGAGGACGAGCAGGCCGCCGGGCTTGAGCACGCGCAGGAACTCGCGCAAAGTCGTCCGCGGGTCGGGCACGTGGATCAGCAAGGTCTGGCAGGTCACCAGGTCGAAGGCGGCGTCGGCGAACGGCAGCCCGTTCGCGTCGCCCTGCCGGTAGCCGAAGCGGGTCAGGCCCCTCGCCTTCGCGATCTCCGCGGCCTTGAGCACCCACTCGGGCTCGCGGTCGACGCCCGTGACGACGGCCTCCGGGGAGAGGAAGGGCGCCAGGACGCGGCCCCAGTGGCCGAGCCCGCAGCCCGCGTCGAGGATGGTCCGGGCCTCCGAGAGGCGCCAGCGCCCGGCCATCAGGGCGACGAAGTCGGAGTTCCACCAGAAATCGCGCTGCTCGCCGAAGTACTCCGCGGAATGCGGCTTTTCCTGTTTGGCCATGCTACCTCCAGCCGGAGCACTTGCGGTACACGGCGTCGTACGGGTCGGGATGGTCGAGCCTTTCCTGGGCCTCGGCGTCGTCCTTCTCGTACCGGTCGTAAATGGGGCCGGCGATCGTCGCGATCGCGGCCTTGAGCTGCTCCGCGGCCGCGGCGAAATCCGTCGTGATCACGGGATCGAAGCGCGTCGGGATCCCCTCCGAGGCCGCGAGCGCGCGCTCGAGCTTGCGCGCCAGGTCCGCCGCCTGCTCGCGGGCGACGCGCCCGTGGCCGCGCTCGTGCTCGAGGACGGCCTCGTACTCGCAGGAGCCCTCGGGGTACTCGCGCGGGATGTGGATGACGATCGAGGAGATCGCCACCTCCAGGATCACGTCGTCGAACCAGGCGTAGACGGCCTTCGTGCCGGTGGCCGTGCTGAAGCGCGTGTGCGTCGCCATGCTGTGCTTGATCGTGCTCAGGCCCTGGGTCTTCAGCCCGCTGCCGGCCGCGCCCGGCAGGCGCGCGATCTCCTTCTGAGACAGGCCGTGGCGGATCTCGACGGGCACCGCGGTCGTCTGGACCCGGAAGCGGTGAAAGCGGCTGCGGCCCGGGTTCACGCGGCCCGCCGCGTCCCCGCCCTTCTCGACGGCCGACGGCGCGCAGGCCGCCGACGCGAGCAGCAGCCCGGCGAGGAGCCTCGCCCTCACTGCGCGGCCTCGAGCGCGGAGAGCGCCGACAGCCAGCGCTCCTCGCGCTGGACGTCGTCGAAGGATTCGTAGTCGAGCTCGCCCGACGGCGCCTTGGCGAGGAGCGCTCGCGCCCCCCGGGAGCGCAGCGCCGCCGGCGCCCGGGACGCGAGCTCGGCCGCGAGGGCCCGGAAATTCAGCTCGGCGCTGTAGCTCATCCGGGGCCCGAGCGCCGCGTAATCGAACTCGGCCGCCAGGAGGCGCACGCGCCGGGCGGGCGAGGCGAACACCAGGTCGATGAACGGCGTGCGCCGCTCCTCGACGACCTGCCGCGTCTTCCCCTTGGCGCCCATCAAGGGCAGGCCGGTCGCCAACGTCGCGCCGAGGCGCATGGATTTCTCCGCGAGCGACGGGGCCTCGGCCACCGTCTTGAGCCCGCTCTCCCGGACGACGCCCGACGACAGCACCTTGAGGTGCGTCCAGACGAGGCGGGAATGCTCGGCGTTGCCCCTCCCCGCCAGGATGTCGAAGCCGTCTCCGGACAGCTCGGCCTTGGTCACCACGAGCGCGGGCGGCGGATCCTCGAGCAGCGAGACCGGCACGGCCACGGCGGGCAGGCCGGCCGACGCGAGCGCGGAGGCGAGCGCCTCGGCCTCCCCGGCGGGAGACGGTTCGGCGACGATCCCCCAGGAGCGGCGGACGACCGGCAGCAAAGTCTCCGCGGGGAGGGAGCCCCGGCCGGCGAGCACCGCGGCGACGGCCTTCGCGTCGAACCGCGCGGGCGCGCGGAGCAGGACGGCGTGAGGCGGGCGCTCGGTCACTTCGGCGGAATCAGAGCGTAGCCGCGTCCGGAGACGCTGACCAGCCACTGGTCCGACTTCCAGCCGAGCTTGAGGCGCACGCGGCGCACGTGGACCTCGACGGTCTTCAGCGCGCCCTCGGACGGGGCCTCCACGCCCCAGACCTCGCGGTACACCTCGGCGCGCTCGGTCGGCTTGGGCGTGCGGTTGGCCAGGAAGTACAGCAGCTCGAACTCCTTCGGCGTCAGGTGCTGGTACTCCTTGGAGCCGAGCTTGACGAGCTTGCGCGGATAGTCGAGGCTCAGGCCGCCGACCTCGAGGCGCGCGGGCGGCTCGGCGCGCTCCTCGCCGGCGTTGCGGCGCAGCAGCGCGCGGGCGTAGGCGAGCAGGCGCGCGCTCTTGACGGGCTTGGTCAGGTAGTCGTCGGCGCCCATGTCGAGGCAGGCGATGTCCTGGCCCTCCTTGTCGTTGCCGGTCAGTATGATGATGGGAATACGCGCCGACTGGATGTCCTGCTTGAGGACCTGGCACACCTCGAGGCCCTTCATGCCGGGCATGACGAGGTCCAGGATCACGAGGTCCGGCATCTCGGACTGCGCCGTCATGATGCCCGCCTTCCCCGACGGGGCCTGGAGGACCGTGTAGCCTTCCAGGGAGAGAACGTCGCCCACCGCCTTGCGGAAGGACGCGTCGTCGTCGATCAGAAGCACCTTCGTTGCCATGCCTGGATTTTATATAAATCAGGGGTGGAACCCAAGCTCTTCGCGCTCGCCGTCCTCGCGCTGGCGGCCGGCGTCGCCGGAGGGTACGCGCTGGGCCGCCGCCGCCGCGCGCGCGTCGCCGACGCGCTTCCCGACGAGGACCGCATCGCCTGGCTCCAGCGCCTCTCCACCATCGGCCAGATGATGTCCGGCGTCGTGCACGAGGTCCGCACCCCGCTGGCCACCGTCGTCCTCACCGCCGAGCACGCCCAGCGCGTCCTCGACAAGGGCGGCGACCCGCGCCCCCAGCTCGCCAGCATCCTGCGCGAGGCGGACCGCGCCGTCGAGATCCTCTCCGACATCCTCGACTTCGCCAAGCCCTCCCCCCTCGAGCTCAAGCCCCAGCCGCTCGCCCCGCTCATCAAGGCGGCGCTCGAGCCGATCTGGATCCGCTTCGACGAGCGCACCGTCGACGTCTGGCTCGAGATCCCCGAGGACCTCGTCGTGCGCGCCAGCTCCCGCCATTTTCACCAGGTCCTGACGATCCTCCTGATGAACGCGCTCGACGCCTTGCCCTTCGGCGGGCGCCTCGAGCTCAAGGCCCGGCGCTCCGGGGACGTGATCAGCGTCGCGCTCAGAGACACCGGCGTCGGCATCGACCCCGTCGTCCTCAAGGGCCTCTTCGAGCCCTTCGCCACCGGCCGCGCCGAGCGCGGCGGCACCGGCCTCGGCCTCAACGTCGCGCGCTGGCTGATGAACAAGCACGGCGGCGACGTGAGCATCACGAGCGAGGGCATCGGCAAGGGCACGACGGTCGTCCTCACCTTGCCCGCGGCCTAGCCGTCCTTCGGACAGGCTCGAACTATAATGCTATCATCAGCCCCGACAAATTGGAGGAAGCATGGCTTTTTACCGCAAGAAGCGCCGGAAGGTGGGCCCGAGCAAGAATGATCAGAAGGTCCGCCGCGCGCAGAACGCCGAGGACCAGGAGCGCGCCGCCGGCACCCTCTCCACCCGCTTCCCCTCCCTGCGCTCTTTGCGCGTGAAGGTCTCCATCGCCACCCCCCAGGGCGTCGTCCTCGAGGAGTCCGAGGAGACCTACGGCCCCAACGACCCCTTCTTCCTCGAGGCGGACTGCCCCGGCTCGTGCGGCTCCGGCTCCTACGACTTCGCCGTGCTCATCGCCCAATCCCTCGAGAACCTGCAGGAGCGCGGCTCCGCGCAGATCGTCTGCTCCGAGCCTTCCTACAGCGGCGCCGCGGGCGCCACGTGCGGCTGCATCGCGAAGTGCGAGTTCCTCGCCGAGGTCACGCCCTCATGAGCGAGGATCTCCAGGCCGAGCTCGCGCGCCTGCGCGCCGAGAACGAAACCCTCAAGAAGGCCGGCGCGCGCGGCGTCTCCCTGAAGGTCAGCCAGAAGGGCGCCGTCAGCCTGTACGGCATGGGCCGCTTCCCCGTCACCCTCTACAAAGAGCAGTGGCTCAAGATCCTCGAGATGTCCGACGTGATCCGCGCCTTCATCGCGGACAACGCCTCGTCCCTCAAGGAAAAAGAATAGTGCGCCGGGCCGTTCTCCTCTGCCTGCTCCTGCTGGGCGCCTGCGCCTCGCTCGACAAGGAGAACGAGGCCTTCCTCGAGGGCGACCGCCCCCACTCCGCGTCCGCGAAGCACGACACGGGCAAGTGCAAGCCGTGGTTCGTCTCCCCCGACCGCGACTGGGGCCAGGGCGCGCCGAAGCACTCCTGCTGGACCCGCCTCTGGGAAGTCCCGGTCGCGCTCGTCGCGGCCCCGATCGCGATCGCGATCGTCACGGCGCCCGTCTGGGCCCCGATCGTCCTCCTCAAGTAGCCCTCAGCCGAGCAGCTTCGCCACCGCGCCGGCGATCAGCGCGTCCAGCCTCGCCTTCTGCGCGGGCGTCAGCTTCGCCTTGTCGAGGGTGAGGATCTTGCCGCTCGCGGCGTCATAGAGGGACCCATCGCGGATCCCTCCGTCAAAGCCGGCATCCACCGCGGCCTCCTGGCGCGTGTGCTCCGCGCTCACGCACTGGACCGTGAGCCGCGCGGGATAAACCTCTCCCCCGGGCCCGCTCAGCGGCCGGGCCAGGTAGAAGCTCACGCGCGGGCTCATCCCGGAAGGGCACTGGCCCTCCACGGCCTCGGCCGCCAGGACGACGGCGAACACCTCGTACTCCGTCGCTCCGACCGACAGCTTCTCCACCGACGTGGGCCGCAGGCGCGCGCGCTCCGTCAGACGGACCCAGACCGCGTCGTCGGCCACGCGCCCGAGCGGCGCGGCGCGGACCGACCCGGCGAGGAACAGCATCGACAGGAGCAGCCTCACCACGCGGGCTCCTCCATCACGACGCCCGCGCGCCGCGTCGAGGCGTACAGCCCGTTGGTCGCCGAGGCGGCGCGGCGGACCTCGTCGAGGCGCGCGTACAGCGCCTTGCCTGGGCACGACGTGATCTCCTGGTCGCGGTGCCCCTTGATGCGCTCGGCGGGGATCGTGTACGTCTCCGACAGCCAGCGCGTCAGACGGATCAGAGCGTCGAGCTGGGCGGCCGTGGGCTTCTGCCTGCGCGGCGAGAAATCCCCCATCAAAGCGATGCCGACGTTGCCGTCGTTCCGGTCCTTGACGTGGGCGCCGACCAGCCCCAGAGGGCGGCCCTCCCAGATCCGGCCGCTGCCGTCGATGAGAAAGTGATAGGCGATGTCGATCCAGCCCCGGCCGCGCTGATGGAAGCGCTGGATGCCCTGCATCTCGTCGGCCGCCGCGTCCCGGCTCGACGGCTGGGGCGCCTCGGTGTGATGCACCGAGATCCGCTCCGGCGTCGTCGGCTCGTAGGGCTTGGCGGCGGGAAGCGCGCCCCAGGCGGAGCGCGGCTCGACCGGAGGCTTGGGCGACGCGTACGCGAGCGCCGTCGGGACGAACGCCGCGGCCGAGGGGCGATAAACGCCGGAGGCCGGGCGCTCCTCCTCCTGGTCCGAAGCGTACACGCCGAAGATTTCGATCCAGGCTCCCGGCCCGCCGCTCAACGCCCGCAGGCGCACCACCGAGCCCTTCTTTCCGGACGCCCGGACCTTGGACCAGAAGCGCCCGTCCCGGGATCGCTCCCCCGCCGCCTCGGTCCACGGCCCGCCGTCGACCGACGCCTCGACGCGGGCTCCGGGGCCGCCGAGGCGTCCCTGAAAGAGGATCGCCTCGAACGCGGCCCCCACGGCCTCGCTGGGGCCCGACTCCCACATGACCTCGCCGGACTTCACGCCGGCGGACGCCGCGATCCTCTCCTCCATCCCGGGGAATTCGACGTGCGTGCCGACGTCGGTCGCCCTCAGCGGCAGGGCGAGCGCCAGCAGCGCGAGCAAGGCGGCTCTCATGCGCATAGGGTAGCGCGCGCGAGCGGCCGCAGGCAGAGGCGAAAGGCCCGGCGCCCGGTAGGCCCTTAAGCCGCGGCTTTCAAGGGGCTCTTGACGAGCTCGCCGACCGCCGCCCGGAAGACCGCCGTGTGCTTGTCCACGTCCTCGGCGGTCGTGGCCGGGCTCATGAGCGCCATGTTGTGGAACGGGGTGAGAAGGACCCCGCGGTTGAGCGCGTAGAGATGCATGAAGCGCTCGAGCTCGAAGTCCGCGGCGGCGGCCGCCTGCGCGCCGTTCCTCGGGGGGTTCGCGTGGAACAGGTACTCCGCCCGGCAGCCCAGGCGGGAGACGTGCCACGGCAGGCCCGCCTCCGCGATCGCGTCCGAGACGCCCTTCGCGAACCGCTCCGCCATCGGGATCATCCGCGAGAACGCCTCCTCGGTCAGCACGCTCTCGAGCGCGGCGCGCATCGCGGCCAGGGACAGCGCGTTGCCGGCCAAGGTGCCGCCGATGCCTCCCGTGTCGCACTCGGCCAGGCGTATGCGGGCGGCCGCGAGCCGGGCCACCTCCTCGGTGAAGCCGTAAGCCGCCGCCGGGATGCCCCCGCCGATCGGCTTGCCCAGCACGAAGAAGTCGGGCGTCAGGCCGTGGGCCCGGGTATAGCCGCCGGGGCCGGCGCAGATCGTGTGCGTCTCGTCGATGACGAGCAGGGAGCCGGCTTTCCGCGTGAGCGTCCGCAGCGCCTCGTGATAGCCGGGGTCGGGCTGCACGATGCCCACGTTCGTCATCGCGGGCTCGGCGAGCACGCAGGCGACGTCGCCGTGCGACAGCGCCTCCTCGAGGGCGGCCGCGTCGTTGAACTCGACGACGCGCGTCGTGAGCGCGGGGTCCACGGGCGGGCCCAGGTTGCCGCTGCGCGCGACGGTCCGGCCGTCCTTGAGGGTCGCGAAGGACTCGTCCACCGTGCCGTGATAACAGTAATTGAACACCAGCACCTTGGCCCGCCCGGTGGCCAGGCGCGCCAGCCGGATCGCGAAGCGGTTGGCGTCCGTCGCCGTGAGCGCGAACTGCCAGTAGGGCAGGCCGACGCGCCGCTGCATCTCCTCGGCGACCCAGAGCGCGTTCTCGGTCGGCAGCATCGTGGTCAGGCCGCGCGCGAGCTGCTCGCCCACGGCCTGGACGACCGGCGCCGGGGAGTGCCCCGTCATCGCCCCCGTGTCGCCGAGGCAGAAGTCCGAGTAGACGAGGCCGTCGACGTCGGTGAAGCGCGCGCCGCTCGCCTCGGCGACGAAGACCGGGAAC
>JAMPYD010000086.1 GCA_023700845.1 Elusimicrobiota bacterium
ACCTAATAATTCCTTACGCCCTCTTTTCCGGGGGGAAAAGTAGGGCGCCCATTCGCTTGCAAAAACCGAATTGTCAAAGAACAAAAAATGTTTCCTGGCCTCATGTTTCTTCCCATGAAGCCGGGGGCAATTTTATCTTGCCACTTGGCCGCGTTTTGAGGCGCTGCCGGAGTGATGAAATATTAGCACAACATTCCGCGCGTGTCAACATCTGTTTTCGAATATTTTTTTTCGCGCCGCGCGCGGAGCGTTTTTCTCGTCGAGAAACACGCTTCCGGTGGAAATAAAAATATTTTTATTTTGTCGCGCGGCGCGCGGAGCCCGGCGCGGAATATTTTCGATTTTCGCGCGCGCGCCGTTTTTCGCGCACCCGATCCCGTCCCGTTTTCGGCGAAAGGAGTGAGGTGACAAGGAGTGCCGAAAAAATCGACGGTTTTTCGTCTACCCGACACTCGATGATAATAGATGAACTTCAACGCCGCCAGAAAACCAGCGACCGCTACGGAACGAGCGAAATGTCGGGCCGCGGCGACAATTTGAGCGTGGAGAGGTCGTGAGCGGGCAAAATTACGAGCCGGGGCGCGGCCTCGGACGCCAGGCGCATGGCGCGCGCGTTCCACATGAAGCTCGAGATGTCCACCACGAATTTCTTGTCGGGCAGGGCGTCATCGAAGATATTGTCGTAGACGAAGGCCCCGGGGCCGGTCAGCAGGAGGGAGCCCGCGTCGAGGTTGATCCAGGCGCCCATGCCGCCGGCCGCCCCCCCGTCCAAATCGATCAAAATGATCGTCCCATCCTTAAATAGATCGATGCCGTGGTCGAAGGTCCCATAGGGCGCGGCTTGAGAAAAATCATGTAATTTCAAACGTTCTTCAGGAATAAAAGCGCGGGGGTCGGGCATATCCCGCTCCAAGGCCCGCCGCGTGGGGTTCGTCCAAGCTTGGGAGGACAGGACGATGGCCGCGTTCGGGAAGGCGCCGGCCCTCCCCGCCCATTCCGGGGCCAGGTCGGGGAGGATGACCGTCGTGACGTCCTCGGGCTTGATCCCCCGCGACGCCAGACGGGACACGATATCCCGCCCCGGGGATGACTTGAAGGGGGACAGGGCGGATCCCTTGAGCCTCCGGGCGCCCATCCCCCCCAGATCCTCGGGCAGGCCCGCCCCGAACAGGACGGCGCCCTCCTTGGGATGACGGATCAGGACGGCCGTCACCGGCGGCGTCAGGCGCGACTCGGGGCTTTTGAGCTCCGAGAGAAGACTGCCGCGGACCCGTCCCTCGCCGACGACGAAGATCTCGGCGCGCAGGCCGTCCACCTTCCGGCGCGCGATCAGCATCGAGCCGAACGTCGCCGAGGCGGGACGCGCGGCGCGCAGAACCGGACGCGCCTTCGGCGGGGGCGGCAGGCCGGCCGGCTCGAGGCCGATTTCCGCGCAGCCGGCGAGCGCCAGCGCGAGCGCGGAAATGAACGGCCTCACCGGACTTCCTTCACCGTGATGTTCCACAACACGTCGCCGTCCGTCGAGCGCGCGGCCGCCTCGACGGCGGCCAGATGCTCGATCATCTCGTCGACGGCCTCGGCCGCGGCGGGGGTCTGCGCGAGCGCGCCCCACTTCTCGCTTTTCTCCTTCGTCAGCCGCGCGAGCTTCTCGCGGACCTCGTCGAGCGGAACCGGCGCGCCGAACGGGCGGACCGCGGGATCCGCGGCCTTGCCGAGCTTGCGCAGCTCCTTCAGCAGAGCCTTGGCTTTTTTCTGCGGGACGCTCAAGGACAGCTGCTGCTCCGTCGCGGAGCCGGCGAACAGCGCCAGCGGCTGGGTCAGGCGGCCGCCGCCTTTCTCGACGGCGGCGACGACCTTCGGCATCGCCGCGTCGAGCTTCTTCACCGCAAGGTCGCCGCTCCAAGTTTCGCGGTACGGCGACTGCGCGTACGTCTTGAGCCAGTACGGCCTGGCCTGAGGCGACGGCGCGGCGGCGGCAGCGACGGCGAGCAGCAGCGACGCGAGCTTAATCATGCGCCGATTTTAACATTCCTTCGCGCGGGCCGCCGACCTCATATGCGACGATCGGCCGGATCTTTCCTTTGACCTGCACGACCCGTCGTCGGGCCTTCGGCCGGCGGCGCAACCTACGCCAGGCGGCCCCCGCCACGAGGACCTTGCCGGGCGTCGCGTTGGCTTCCATGCGCTGGGCGAGGTTGACCGCGTCGCCGATGTAGGTGTACTCGCGGCGGCCCTGGGCGCCGACGTTCGCGCGCACGGCCCTTCCCCAGTTGATGCCGACGCGCACGTCGAAGGGGCTTCCCTCCCTGCGGCGCAGCGCGACCATGGCCAGCACGCGGCGGGCCGTAGAGAACGCGGCATCGGCGCTCGGGAAGGCGGCGAAGATGCAGTCGCCGATGTATTTGTCCACGTCGCCGCCGTGCTCGTAGATGAGCTCGGTGGCCGGCTCGAAGATGCAGTTGAGCTCGCGCACGACCTCGGCGGGGCTGTGGCCCTCGCTGAAAGCGGTGAAGCCCTTCACGTCCATGAACAGGAACGCGCCCGTAAACGAGCCGTCGGGAACCTCGTACTCTCCTCGCGCCGCGAGCCGGCCGGCCTCGGCCCAAATCCCGTGCGGGGTGTAGCGGCGGATGACCTCGCTCTGCTTGCGCAGCTTCTCGCCGTCCTCGTACGACTTGCGGCTGAGGTTGGCGAGTATGCTCTCGGTGCGGTCGAGGGTGGTCTCGCTGCGCTCGAGCGCGGCGCGCAGGTCCTCGGCCTCCGCGGCCGACGGGCGCTGGGGCAGCGCTCGCGGGCGCGAGCGCGGCGGCGCGGCCAGCGCCAACAAGGTGGCGGTCGTCGTGTGGAAGCCGGAGCAGGAGGACGCCGGGGCGGCGGCCTCGTCGTAGCGCGCGACGGCGGGGACGATCTCACCGCCGGAGTAATAGCCGAACACGGGCGTGCCGCGGCCGAACACCGACCGCACCTCCTCGAGTTCGCGGCCCAGGCGGCTGTTCAGGATGGCGCCGCGGCTGCAGCAGCTGACGAAGAGCACCAGGTCGGCCGGCCGGCCGAGCGCCTTGAGGCAGCGCTGCGCCGCCGTCCGCGCGCCGGCCAACAGGCCGTGGCGGCTGGCCAAGGTGAGGCGCGCGCGCCGCCCCTGCAGCTCCTCGACCGGGTAGAGCTCCACCGATTTCCCCTTCAAGTCCACCGACACCGGCATCTTGAACGTGCTGCGGCCGTCCGGAGATTCGAGCGCGAAGCCGAAGCGCTGGATCATCAGCGAGAAGAAGTCGCGGTCGCGCACGTCGCCGAGCAGGCGCCGGTAGTAGTTCAGCACCGGGATGCCGTCCACCTCGAAAACGCGCCCTCCCTTGGAGCGCGTGATCGTGAAGGGCGGCCCCACGGGGTCCCAGCCGTGCTCGAAGGCGAACGCCGCGTCGGTTCCGTCGGGCAAGGCGAACAGGGCCGCGCGAGCCGCGTTCCTCGTCAGGCGTTCGCCGTACTGGAAATTGGTCCAGAAATCCGGATGCTCCATCCCGAGGTCGTAGTCGCCGCAGGTCATTCCGCCGAAAATCGGCACGGGGCCCAGCCTCCGGCGCATTTCCCCGAGCGACTCCTTGTCGCGTCCCGTGGCCACCGAGCCGAAATACAGCGCGAGCGGCCGGTCCGGAATCCCGCCGTCGAGACCTTTCGCCAGGGACGCGCCGGTGCGCACGGGCTCGCCGACGACGGCCTGGGAGAACCGCACCGGCGCGCCGCCGAGATCGAGAGAGAGGAGCGCGACGGTCCCGCCGGTCACGCCCGCGTTGGTGACCTCCTTGTACGAGGACCCGCCGAGAAGTCGGCGCCCGTCGACCTCGCCGGCCAGCACGCGGTGCACCGCCTTCTGGTCGAGATGGATGGAGCCGAAGGCGATCGTCAGGTCGGGGTTCCGCACGGACCGCCGCGCCGCGCGCAGCGCCTCCCGCGCGGCCTGCTCGCCGTCGGGGCCGCGGCCGAGCCCGATCCCGAAGCGAAGCACCCGGCTACTTCTCGACGGGGCCGCCCGCCTCGTTCCAGGTGCGCCAGCCGCCGTCCATCGAGATCACGTTCCGGTAGCCCATCTTCTGGAGGTTGTCGGCCGACAGCGCGGAGCGGAATCCGCCGCCGCAGTAAAGGATGATCTCGGCGCCCTTGTCCGGGATCGCGGCTTCGATGTCCCGCTCGATGACGCCCTTTCCGAGGTGGATGGCGCCGGCGATCCGGCCCTTGGCCCACTCGTTGTCCTCGCGCGTGTCGACGAGCAGCAGCTTTTCGCCCTTCTTCACGCGGGCGAGCACGGTCGCGACGTCGGTCTGCTTCACGCGGGACTTCGCGTCGTCGACGATCTTCAAGAATTCGGGGGAGTGGCTCATGACGTTTTTTACAAAATCCGGATCAAGGGCGCGAGAGGGAGCGCGCGCGGCGCATGACGCCGCGCGAGTAGGCGGCAAAGCGCTCCCGGATCGCGGGCTCCTTCAGGCGCAGCAGATCCCGCTCGATCCAGCCCCGGTTGACGGCGCCGTCGCGCAGGCTGCGCTCGAGCGGCTCCAGGTCCTCGCGGCGATGGGCCGCGATCGCGTCCTCCGACATGCCGTTGGCGCGCATGCTCTCCAGCACGCGCTCGACGGCCTTGATCTTGCGGCGGGTCTTGGCCTCGGAGCGCAGGGAGCTCTCGAGCTTTTTCTCGAGGGCCGCGACGTACCCGTCCATCGTGGAGCCGTACAGCGCGATGTTGTTCTTGTAGTGCTTGCCGAGCCATTTCGCGAAGCCGGCGGCGTCCTTCAGCAGGCGGGAGCGGGCCATGCGGGCGAAGCTCCCGGCCTCCGGCTCCACGCCGAGCTCGCTCCAGACGCGGCTCTCGACGGTGTAGGACTCGATCTCGAGCTCGAGCGCGTCGGCGGGGAGCTCCATCGCGCGCTGGAGCACGTGCTGGAGCTCGTGGGCCAGGATGGGGGCGCTCTGGAACGGGTCCCGCTTCAGGTGGCCGGAGTCCATGACGAGGAGGTCGGAGTCGTAGCGAAACTCGCCGTTGTTGCCGATGGCCTTGACGTCGAGCATGACCGGCACGCCGCGCGCCGCGGCCAGGCGGTCGATGTCGCGCAGGACCCGGCGGCCCGTGCGCGTGCCCGAAAGGAGCCCCACGACCGCGTTCAGCCACGGCTCGTGCTCGGCGCGGGCCATGCGCAGGCCGGCGCCGAGCGGGGCGGCCGGAGCGTCGATCGCGGGCGCGGGGATTTCCGGCGCCGCCGGAGGGACGGCGGCGGTGCCGTCGAACAGGGCGCCGGCTTGCGCGGCGGCGCTCTCGGAAGCGGGCTCGCGCGCGGGCTCGGACGGAGTCTGGGGCGCGGGGTCTCCGACCGCGGCCGCGAAAGGAATATGGGGAACGGCTTTGACGGAGACGGCTTGAACGGCGACGACGGGGGTGATCGAGGGAAGCACGTCGGCGGGGACGAGCGACGGCGCCAGCGATAACGGGGTCAGCGACGACGGATTCAAGGACATCGCGGGAGTACCCAGCGACGGAACGGGCGCCGACGGGAGCACGGGCGCGGCGCGGAAGGAAACGCGGCCGACCACCTGGGCGGGAGCCCAGGAAGGAGCGATCGAGGACGCGACGATCAAAGCGGCAAGCGCTCGTCTCACGAGCCAATTATAGGAACGGCCCGTCGCGGCGATATAGGACTAAAGGCCCAATGAGGGGAGCGTAATGGGCCTAGATCCTGTCGGTCCCTGCGATGACCGCGCTCGGCGGTTCGCGACTATCCTTGAGGATAGCCGCAAGCGGAGGTCTACTCGCAGATGTGGCAGACGCCGAGGCCGTCGACGCTGGTCGGCTTGTCGCGCTCGGAGTTGACCATGCACAGGAAGCCGAACGGCTCCTTGGCGTCCGCGGGGCAGCGGAACTGGTGGGGATCGGAGGGCGAGACGTAGACGACGTCGCCGACGCCGACGGTCCAGATGTAGCAGCCGGCCTGGGCTTCCCCTTTGCCCCTCATGGGGATGACGACGTGCTCGTGCTCGTGCTTCTCGAGGGTGGAGAAGCCGCCGGGGGCGATCTCGAAGTAGCGCACGTGGAACTTCATGCTCTCGCCGCGCTTGCCGACGAGCTCGCGGCGGGAGATTCCCTTGTATTCCGCGGTGTCGGTCTTGTACGGCTCGAGGGGCACGTCCTTCCACTCGAACTTTCCCGGCTCGCGCCGGATCACCTTCGAGTGGTTGCCGTCGATGGCCGGGGGCGGCGGCGCCTTGAGGCCGCCGCGCGTCTTGAGGCCCTCGTCCTTCCCCACGGCCCTAGCGTTCCGGGTTGTGCGGCGGCGGAAGCTTGGTGCGGCGCGACACGCGCAGGCGGACCTGCGCGCGGCGGATCGCCGCTTCCATCGCGGCGAGCTGCATCGGGTCGAGGCCGGGCTTGACGACCGCCTTCGCCTTCTCGAGCGCCTGGTGCGCGCGCTCCGCGTCGATCTGGCTGGCGTCCTCGGCCGTCTCGGCGAAGAGCGACACCGTGTCGTTCTTGATCTCCGCGAAGCCGCCGGAGACCGCGAAGTGCTTGACCTCGTCCTTGACCGTGACGCGAACCTCGCCCGGAGCGAGCTGGACCAGGAACGACTGGTGGCCGGGCAGGACGCCCATTTCTCCGTTATACGCCGGCAGGACCACGAAGTCCGCCGGAGCGGACCACGCCACCTTTTCCGGAGTCACGAGCTCGAGCGTCAGGTGCTTGTCGGACATAAAAACCTCGGTTTTACTTCAGCGCCTCGGCGTTGGCGACGGCCTCGTCGATGCCGCCGCACATGTAGAACGCCTGCTCGGGCAGCGCGTCGTACTTGCCTTCGATCAGCCCCTTGAAGCTCGCGATGGTGTCCTTGAGCTTGACGTACTTGCCCGCGCGGCCGGTGAACTGCTGGGCCACGAAGAAGGGCTGGGACAGGAACTTCTGGATCTTGCGGGCGCGGGACACGACCAGCTTGTCGTCCTCGGACAGCTCGTCGATGCCGAGGATGGCGATGATGTCCTGGAGCTCGCGGTAGCGCTGCAGGACCTTCTGCACGCCGCGGGCCACGTTGTAGTGCTCCTCGCCGACGATGTTCGGGTCCAGGATGCGCGAGGTGGACTCGAGCGGGTCGACCGACGGGAAGATGCCGAGCTCGGCGATCTGGCGCGACAGGACGGTCGTCGCGTCCAAGTGGGTGAAGGTGTTCGCGACGCCGGGGTCGGTCAGGTCGTCGGCGGGCACGTACACGGCCTGAATCGACGTGATCGAGCCCTTGTTCGTGGAGGTGATGCGCTCCTGCAGGGCGCCGATCTCGGTGGTCAGCGTGGGCTGGTAGCCGACGGCGGAGGGCATGCGGCCGAGCAGCGCCGAGACCTCGGC
>JAMPYD010000087.1 GCA_023700845.1 Elusimicrobiota bacterium
GACGCTCTGGAAGCGGAAGCGCTTCATGTACGCCTTCACGAACCGGTCGAACGCGGCCTCTCCGGCGGCGCGCTCGAGGGCGACGACGAAGCGGGCGCCTTTCTCGTAGGGGACGACGCTGAAGGCGTCGTCGGGATCGACGCCCTGAAGGTTCGTGCGCAGGCGCGTCAGCTCGGGCTTGTCCTTGAAGCGCTCCAGCGCCTCCTCGAGCTCCCGCTGGCCGATGCCCCAGGCCAGCGCGGCCGCCTCCTCTCCCCGGAGCGATTTTAATATCCGCCTCTCGGCCCAGACGGTGAAGCCCTCGTTGAGCCAGAAGTGCTCGGCCGTCGCGTTCGAGACCAGGTTTCCCGTCCAGCTGTGCGCCAGCTCGTGGGCCACGACGTCGACGAGGCTGCGGTCTCCCGCGAGCAAGGTGGGCGTCAGGAAGGTCATGCGCGGATTCTCCATGCCGCCGTAAGGAAATGACGGGGGGAGGACCAGCATGTCGTAGCGGTCCCAGTCGTAGGGGCCGAACAGCGCCTCGGCGCGGGCGATCATCGGCTCCGTGTCGGCGAACTCCCACGCGGCGGCCTCGATCGTCGCCGGCTCGGCCCACACGCGGCAGCGGTGCGAAAGGTCCCGCCCCTCGAGCTCGCCGACGGCGAGGGCGAACAGATAGCTCGGGATCGGCTGGGGCATCTTGAACTTGAACGCGCGCCAGCCGGCCCCGGCGGGGGCGTCGCCGGCGGGGCCCGCGCTCATCACCGCGCTGAGGCCCTCGGGCACGGTCACTTCCGCCTCATAAGACACGCGCGCGACGGCGGTGTCCTGGCACGGCAGCACGCTGCGAGCGTGGATGGCCTGGCATTGGCTGAACAGGAAGGGCAGGCGCTTGCCCTCGGTCTGCTCCGGCGAGAGCCACTGCAGGCCGACGGCAGCGGGGCTCGTCTCGTAGGTCAAGGTCACCGCCTTGGTGTTCGCGGGAAGCTCGAGGCGCAGGCGGCGGCCGAGGATGGGCTCCTCGGGGCCGAGCTGGAAGGGCACCGGAGACCTCCCGTCGGCGACGGCGCTCTCGATCGTCAAGCCCTTCGTGTCGAGATCGAGGGGCCCCTTGGCGGCGTCCGCGAAGAGCAAGGTCGCTTCGCCGCGGAGCACCTTCCGCTCGAAGTCCGCCCGCAGGCGGAGGCGCCAGCTTTTCGACCGGGGCTGAGCGTCGTCGAAATAGGAGTGGGGGTCGACGCGGGACATGCCTAGTGCTTGTGGCCCCTGGGTCCGTGGATGACGACGGGCATGCAGCCGCCGCAGGCGACGGCGTCGGCTCCCTTGACGATGAGCCTGACGAAGGTGGTGTCAGGCTTGTCGTTTCCGCAGATGACGCATTTCAGTTCGGGGATGGGCATGGGAGACCTCTCAAAAAATAAGGCGGATCAGGACGGGCAGCCGCCGCCGCCGCACGGGCCGCGACGGCCGCACGGCATCTCGGGGGCGGGGCCCTTCGCTTTGGAGGCGACCTTGGGCACGCGGTCGCTGACGCGGACGATCTCGCCTGTCTCCTTGTCGTAGCGATACGAGCCGGTCGCGGCCGTGTCCGTCGGGGGTTTTCGCGCGCGCTTCGCGGCTTTGGTCGTCATGTTTGCGATTATACCTCAGAATCTCATCTTTGTTCGGCGGGCCCGGGCCGTCTCTTCGCGGCCAGGGGGCTTCGGGCGATGAGCGCGGCGACCTGCGCCCCGTCGGCGATCGACAGGGCGGGGCCCCCGAGCCAGCGCTTCTCATCGAGGACGACGCAGGGACCCAGACGGCGCAGGAGGTCCGGTCCCAGCACGCCGTCGTACGGGGGAAGGCCGGGATAGTCGACGCCCTCGGACGCCTCCGCCACGAGGAAGTGCGGACGCTCGAGGAGGTAATAGTTCCGCATCGGCAGGTAATAATAGGTGTCGAGGTAGACGAGGGGCAGGCGCCGGTCGGTGCCGCGCACCGTCGCCGCCAGCGCGCCGAGACGGGGATCGACGACGAGGCCCGAGATGAAATAGCCGGCGGTTCCGGCGACGACGAGCGCTCCGAGAGCCCGGCGGCCGGCCGCCGCGGCGCGGCCGCCCCTGGAGAGCTCGAGAGCGGCGAGCAGGTAGAGGAACGGGGCGACCGGGGCGAAATAGCGCGCCTGCGTCACCGGACGGCCGCAGACGAATTCCGCCGCGCCGACCAGCGCGACGAACGCGGCGGCGTGCCAGAGGAGGAAGTCCAGGGCGCCCCTTTCGGCCGCTTCGCCGTCTTGCCGGGCGAGCCGCACCCCGGCCGCGGCGCACGTCGCCAGCACGCCGGCGCCGACCGCGGGCACGAACCAGGAAGGCAGGATCAGGCCGAGATAGGTGACGTCGAAGAACACGGTCCCGATCAAGCCGCACAGATGGCGGAAGCCCAGGGGCTCGCCGATCGCGAGGTCCCCGCGGTGCATGCCGAATTGCGTCATCAGAGATCCGAGCCAGGGAAGGAAGGCCGCCGCGGCGCACCCGTGCGCCGCGAACAGGGCGGCCAGCTCGCGCGGGGACCGGCGCCAGCGGCGCAGCAGCCACGCCGCGTGCGCGGCGAGGATCAGTCCGAAGTAGTAATGCGCGTAAAGGCCGAGCGCGGCGACCGCGGCGTACGCGGCCCAGAGCCGGCGCGTCGGCCGTTCCGTGAGCTCCAGAGTCAGCCGAGCCTCGCAGACGACGATCAAAGTCAGCAGCGCATAGACGCGTCCGTCCTGCGCGAAGTGAAGCCAGTAGGACGAAGCGGCCGCGAGGAAAAGCGCGGGCAGCCTCGCGCCCTCGGGCAGCAGGCGCCGGCTCAGGTCCCGGAACGCGATGAGCGCGCCGATGCCGCACGCCGCCGAGAAGACGCGCAGCCCGATGCGGGGATCGGCGAATAGCCGGATCCAGGCGTGCATCAGCACGGAATACAGCGGGGGGCTGACCTCGAAGCGCATGAGAAACGAGTGCGTCAACGAGAGCGGCCGGCTCGCGACGAGCAAGGTGAGCGCTTCGTCGAACCAGAGCGACCGGCTTCCGAGGAACAGGAAGCGCAGGGCGCCGCCGATGACGAGCGCGATCGCCGCGGGCGGGGCGGGGGCGCGCAGCGAGCGCGCGAAGCGGGAGGCCAGGGCGTCGACTGTGTCCGGGGTACCCGCTCTCATCGATGGATTATGTCAAAATACCCTCGTGCGGCTCTCCATAGTCATTCCCGCCTACAACGAGGAGTCCCGCCTTCCCCTCACGCTGGAGCGGGTTCGCGCCGCACTCGGCGCTTCGGACCGCGAGATCATCGTCGTCGACGACGGCAGCCGCGACGGGACCGCGGAGGAGGCCGCGCGCGCGGGCGCCTCGGTGGTGAGGCTCGCGCGCAACGGGGGGCGCGGCGCGGCCGTCCGGGCGGGGATCGAGGCGGCGCGCGGCGGCCTCGTGCTCGAGATGGACGCCGACGGAAGCGTCGACGCGGAGGCGATCACGCGTTTCGCCGACCATTTCGACAGGCATCCGGGCGTGGACGTGCTGATCGGCAGCCGCAACGCCCTCGGCTCGGTCGTCGTCGTGCCTCAGCCCTTTCTGCGCGTCTTTCTCGGAGGCTGCTTCCTGTTCGCGGCCAAGGCTTTCTTCGGCTGGGATATCAGCGACTACACGCTCGGCTTCAAGATGTTCCGGAGGGAGGCGGCCGCCGACATCATGCGGCACCAGCACGACGCCGGCTATCTGGCCGAGGCCGAGATCGTCGTGGCGGCCCGCGGCCGAGGCTGGCGCCTGCAGGAGCTGCCCGTGCGTTGGGCCGAGTACGGCGCCTCCAAGGTCCGTCCCTGGCGGGAGGCGTGGCGCTCGCTGCGGGGCTTGGCCGTCATCGTCGCGCGCTTTCTCCGGGGCGGGTACGCCCCCGCCCCGGGGCGGTTGTCCTTCTCCGCGGCCAAGAGGCGGACGACGGGACTTTATGACGGCCTCGGCTGGCCGTCGCTGTTCGCCCGGATACGATTCTTCACGGCGCCGTACGCGGGGCTCGAGCCGCATGTGCCGCGCGAGGGGCTCATCGTCGACCTCGGCTGCGGCTACGGGACCTTCTCGAACCTGCTCGGGCTCATGGCCCCGGGCCGCCGCGTCGTCGGCCTCGACTACGACACGGTGAAGCTCAGGCACGCGCCGCGCGGCCTCGGCAACGTGACCTTCCGGGACGGAGACGTCCGGACGGCCGTGACCGAGCCGGCGGACGCCATCCTGCTGATCCACGTGCTCCACCACCTCGGTTCCTACGAGGAGCAGGAGCCGCTTCTCGCCTCCTGCCGCGAGAAGCTGAAGCCCGACGGGCGCCTCGTGGTCTGCGAGGTCGACCGCCGTCCCTACTGGAAATACCTGCTGGGCTGGCTCGCCGACCGCCTGCTCTACCCGGGCGACGATATCTTCTACCGGTTTCCCGAGGATCTCGCGCCGATCCTCGAGCGCTGCGGCTTCCGCGTCGACACGATCCGCAGCGACGCGGCGACGCCCTTCGCCCACGTCACCTACGTCGGCATCAAGCGCTGAGGGGCTCCAAACGCCGCGGGGGGAGATCCGGGCTTCCCCGAACCTCCCCCCACCTCACGTCGAAGCTTATTTCGCGCCGACCTTGTAGACGATCCCGCGGTGCAGCACCGTCACCTCGGGGCCGAGCGCGAAGTAGCGCGCGAGCCCCGGGTCCTTCGACAGCAGGTCGAAGTAAGCCGCGCTGCGCGCCGCCACCGCGACCGAGCGCAGCGACGAGGCCTCCGGAGCCTCGGCGTCCGCGTCCGTCCAGACCTCGCCGCGCTTATAGAAGGTCTTGCCGCCGATCGTTCGCGTCTCCACCGAGGCGTAGCCTTTTCCCCTGTTCTCCTCGCGGGCTTTCTCCTCGAGCCTGTCCAGCATCATCGCCGGCGCCGCGGCCGGAGCGGCGTTGAAGCCCTTCGCCCCGCGCACGGCGGCGACCGACGGAACTCCGCCCTTCATCGCGTCGAACACCATCGAGTCCGACTGCGCCTCGGCCGCCGCTCCCGCCCCGCCCGAGAAGCCGCTGCGGGCCGCGTTCATGCGCAGGCCGTCGAACCGGCGCCGCGCCTCGTTTTCGACCCGGCCGAGGTCGGTGCCCTCTTCCGTGACGAGGAACGACGTGTACGGCGTCACGATGCCGTGCTTCTTGGCGAGCCGCACGATGGACGACACCACCTCCGGGTCCGCCGGGCGCCCGGAGAGGCGGATCAGATCAAGCTCGTGGCCGATCTTCTGGGCGGCCCAGAGGCGGGGCAGGAAGGCGTTGCGCGAGGTCTCGGCCGGGAGCTCCACCGGGAACTCGAAGCGCGCGGGCTTGCCGCCCGCCTTGCCCGTCACCACCACGATTCCCTTCCCGCCGGCCCGGAAGCGGCCGTACAGCGCCAGCTCGCCGCCGTGGAACAGGTCGGGCACCGGGCGCGGGAAGACCTGATCGACCTCGACGCCCTTCCACTCGACCTTCACGTCGGTCAGCGCCGGACGGGAGACCTTCTGATAAAGGGACGAGAGCTTGGCCTCGATGTCCTCGTTGGGCGCCGCGTAATCGCGCGCCCCGCGGCCGGCCTCGGCCAATTTATCGAGCAGCAAGGTGTTCACGTCGGAGCCCACGCCGAAGGAGAAGACGCGCGCGCGCAGGGCCGCGTTGTCCTGGGCCGCCTTGCGCAGCAGCGCGCCCGGGTCGGTCTGCCCGATCGTCGGCACCCCGTCGGTCAGGAAGAACAGCATCGGCGTGACGCCTCCCGCCGTGTTGAGGAGCTTGAGCCCCTGGTCGAGTCCGGCCTCGATATTCGTGCCGCCGGCGGCATCGATGCGCTCGATGTAGCGCTTGGCCCGGGCCTTGTTCTCGGGCGTCGCGGCGAGCAGGGCGCCCTCCTCGAGCGCGCTCCAGTCGGTGGCGAAATCCACGACGCCGAAGCGGTCCTGGGGATTGAGACGGTCGACGCACCAGGCCAGCGCCTTCTTCGCCTGGTCCATCTTGCCGCCCTCCGTCATCGAGCCCGAGCGGTCCACGACGAACACCACCGCCTTCGGCGCGGCCTTGGCCTCGGCCTCGAGCTTCGGCGACAGCGTGAGCAGGAAGGTGCCGTCCTCGCCGCTCTCGCGGTAGGCGAGCACGCCGGCGGCGAGCGGGTCCTCGCGCATCGAGAACGTGAGCGCCAGGTCCTGAGGGCCGGCCGAGCCCTCTTCATAGATGATCGTCGCGCCGTGCTCTCCCTCACGGATGATGCGGGTATCGGCGTTGGATGAAAGAATCGTGCGCAGGGGGCGCGTGGTCTTCAGCGCGATCCGCGCCGAGGCCCGGCCGCCCTCGCCCTGCGTGAACCGGGCCGAGCGCATCGGCACCGAGAGCGAGACGAGGCCGCCGTTCTTGGCGAGCGTCTGCGTCATCTTGAGCGTCGCGACGATCTCGCCGCGGGGCTCGATGGGGAACACCTTGGCGCGGAACATGCGCTCGCCGATGAGCTCGAGCAGGCCCGGGTCGATGGCGCGGCTGACGATGCTCTGATAGATGGAGGAGGCCTGCGTCGCCTCGAGCAGCTCGCCCTTCGTCTCCTTGCCTCCGATCACCATCGAGAATCCGGACAGCGAGGCGTCGGCCGGCAGCGGCACCATCAGCACGCCCTCCAGGCGCCGGTCGGTGGGGTTGCGGAAGACGATGCGGTAGGACAGCTCCGCCACCTGATCCGTGATCGTGCCCTCGACGTGATAGGCGGCCATCGTCACCGGCGAGGCCTCGGGAGGGAGGACCGGCGCCGGGCGGGGGCCGGGGATGGGCATCGGCTGCGGGAGCGGCCGGGGTCCGGGGCCGGGGAGGAAGGGCAGCGGCATCGGCATCCCGGGAAGGAAGGCGCGCATCGCGGCGTTGGCGGCGCCGATGGGCCAGGCGAGCAGCTGCTGCGCGGGGGCGGGGACGGCGAGGCCGAGAACGAGCAGGGCGGACAGGGCGTTGCGTTTCATGGGAGCTCCTCCGTATCGAGGAGTGGGACCCCGGCCCCGCGAAAAGGTTCCGGCCGGCCCTTATTCGGCGAGCTTGACGACCACGGGCTTGGGGGAGGCGGTCACGGCCCGCACGCGGGAGGCGGGGTCCTCGAAGCCTTCGTTCTTATACAGGATGACGATGAACTTCTTGCGGTTCTGGACGTCCGCGATGCCGCAGCCCGCGGGACCGGCGAGGAAGACCGCCATCTGCTCCGGGAATCTCACCGCCGGAGGCTCGCCCGGGAGGCCGGCCGCGGCCCAGGCCGCCTGAAGCGCCTCGGCGCTCTTGAGCGTGAGGGCCTTGACGACGGGCGCGGCCTGCCTCATGGGCTTGGCGCCGCGCACGGCGCCGATCTTCGCCCGGCCGCGATCGACGCGGGCCGCTTCGGGC
>JAMPYD010000088.1 GCA_023700845.1 Elusimicrobiota bacterium
CGCGCGCGCGCGGCGGGCGCGTCGTGTCGGTCGGCACGACGACGACCCGCACGCTGGAGACCCTGGCCGCGCGCCCGGAGGGCTTCGGCCCGGGCAGCGGCGAGAGCGCGCTGTACATCACGCCCGGCTACCGCTTCCGCGGCATCGACGCGCTGATCACGAACTTCCACCTGCCGCGCTCGACGCCGCTGCTGCTGGCGAGCGCCTTCGCCGGGCGCGAGCGCCTCCTCGCGGCGTACCGCGAGGCCGTTTCCCTCGGCTATCGTCTCTATTCCTTCGGCGACGCGACTATTGTAATATAGGTAACATGCTCCGTTTTCCCTTTTGGGTTGGCCTGCTCCTGTCGGCGCTCTCCGCCTCGCCGGCGCGCGCCGCGGAGGACGTCTTCGAGTTCTTCCGCGAGGAGGCGAAGGTCTACACCGCCTCGCGCCGTCCCGAATCCGCCTGGCGCGCGCCGGTGGCCGTCGACGTCGTCACCGCCGAGGAGATCCGGGCCTACGGCTACTCGAGCCTCGCCGACGTCCTGCGCTTCCGCGCGGGCCTGGACGTCTACGACGCGCGCTCGGCGGACGGAAGCCGCGCGATCGTCTCCGCCCGGGGCTTCACGCGGGACTTCGTCGCCGAGATGCAGGTGCTCGTGGACGGGCGCTCCGTGTACTCCCCCTTCCTCGGAGGCGTCTACTGGGCCAGCCTGCCCGTCCAGATCCAGGACATCGAGCGCGTCGAGATCGTGCGCGGCCCCAACGCCGCCCTTTACGGATCGAACGCGGCGCTCGGCGTCATCAACATCATCACCCGAAAGCCCGGGCAGGCGGCCGCCGGGGCCGTCTCGGCCCGGGGCGGCAATCGCTCCGTCTCGACGGCGGAAGCCGCGGAAGCGGGCGGGCGCGCCTTGGGTCTGCGCGTCAGCCATGCCTTCGAGACGGCGCCCGGAAACCCCGTGCCCGACGGGACGGCCGACGCGAACGACTTCCTTCATTCGAACAAGCTCAACCTCCGAGTCCGCTCGAACCCGGACGGGGCGACCGAGCTCGAGTTCCTGGGCGGCGGCTCTTGGCAGACGCTCGGCGTGCCGGGATACGCCCTGGACACGCGCGCGTCGCACACGCACGACTTCCAGCAGCTGCGCGCCGCGCGGGAGCTCGACTCGGCGGGCTCGGTCGAGGCGGTGATCTCCCGATCGGAGTTCCGCCTCGGCGAGGACCGATTCCTTTCGCGGCCGGTCGATCTGCGCGCCTATCAATACGACGCGGAGGCCCTGCACCGGCTGGAGTGGGCCGACGGGAGGGCCAACTCCGTCGCGGGCGCCAGCTGGCGGCTGTCGGGGGTCTACTCCGACCAGCTGTTCACCGGACGCCCCGCCCAGCAGAACCGGGTCGTGCGCGGGTTCACTCACCAATCCCTGGAGGTGACCGACCGGCTGACCGCGGCGGCCGGCTTCTCCCTTGAGGATTCGCGGGTCGGAGACCTCCAGCCGGCCTGGCAGGCCGCCGCGCTCTTTTCTCCCCGCGAGGACCGGACGTTCCGCCTTTCGTATGCGCGCGCGCCGACGATGCCCCCCTTGTTCAATAAGTACGGCGACTTCCTGCTGGGCGCGACGAGATTCGTCGGCAACGAGGATCTTCCGCCGCAGCAGCTGTCCTCCTGGGAGGCGGGCTGGACCTGCCGCGCGCTGGACGGCGCCTTGAAATCCGACGTGACTCTCTACTACATGGAGATCAAGGACCGCATCTTCAGCTACATCCAGAGCGCGGGGCCGCCGCGCGTCACCGCCTACGACAACCGCAACCGGGCCGCGGCTCGCGGCGTCGAGCTGTCGGAGGAGTACGCCTTCTCCTCCGGCCGCGCGGTGTTCGCCAACTACACCTTCGAGAAAATCCAGGACGACAAGGGGCCGACGGACACATTCGCCACCGATCTGCGGCGCGGCACCCCGACGCACAAGCTCAACGTCGGTGGCCGGGCGCTCCTCGCCCGCGGCGTCGCCGGCGCCGTCCTTCTCGGCTACAAGGACGCCTACGACGCGAACTCTTCTAACCGGGGCACGCGCCGGCCGATCCCGCGCTCCTTCCGTCTCGACGCGCGCGCGTCGTGGACGCCTCGGCCGGGCTGGGAGCTCTTCGTCGCCGGCATGGACCTGCTCCAGCCGTACCGGGTCGAATCCGCCGACGGCACCGCCTCGCCCCGGCGCTTCGAGGGCGGCGTGAGCGCGAGGTTCGGCCCGTGAGAGCGCTGCTCCTCCTGGCGCTCGCGGCCGTTCCGGCACGCGCGCAGGACGACGTCTTCGATTTCTTCCGCGAGGAGGCGATGGTCCACGTCGCCTCGCGCCGTCCGGAGTCCGCGCTGCTCGCGCCGGTGGCCGTCGACGTCGTCACCGCGGAGGAGATCAAGGCGTACGGCTTCGCGAGCCTTCCCGACCTCCTGCGCTTCCGCGCGGGCATGGACGTCATCTGCGCCCGCTCCGCCGACGGCAACCGCGCGATCGTCTCCGCGCGCGGGTTCTCGCGGGATTTCGTTTCGGAGATGCAGGTGCTCGTCGACGGGCGTTCCGTGTACTCCCCCTTCCTCGGAGGCGTCTACTGGGCGAGCCTGCCCGTCCAGATGCAGGACATCGAGCGCGTCGAGATCGTGCGCGGGCCCAACGCGGCCCTGTACGGCTCGAACGCGGCGCTCGGCGTCGTCAACGTCGTCACCCGCAAGCCCGGGCGCGCGCCCGCCGGGAGCCTGGCGGCCCGCGCCGGCGACCGCATGCACGCGACGGCGGAGGCGGCGGAGGCGGGCGGGCGCCTCGGCGGCCTGCGCGTCAGCCATACGTTCCAGCAGATCAAGGGCAATCCGGGACCGGCCGGCCTCGGGGAGTCCAACGATTTCCTGCACTCCAACAAGCTGAACGTCCGCGCCCTTCTCGCGCCGGACCCGCGGACCGATCTCGAGGTGCTGGGCGGCGGCTCCTGGCAGGCCCTGGGCATCCCCGGCGTCGTGCCCGTCCAGCGCGTGGAGCACGTCGAGAACTTCCAGATGGCGCGCGCGGCGCGCCGGCTGGACGGGACCGGCGCGATCGAGGCCGTCGTTTCGCGCGCGGAGCTGAACGTCGTGGCCGATCCGCTGTTCGCCGGCACGGTGACCGTGCGCACGTATCAATACGACGCCGAGCTCCTCCATCGCTTCGCCTGGGCCGACGAGCGCGTCGACTCCGTCTTCGGCGCCGCCTGGAGGCTGACGGGCGCCTACTCGGATCAGACGTTCGCCGGGCAGCCCGCGAAGCAGAACGAGATCGTGCGCGGCTTCACCCACCATTCCGCTCGGGTCACGGACGAGGTGACGGCGGTCGCCGGCGTCTCGCTGGAAAATTCGCAGGTGGGCGGGCTGCAGCCCGCCTGGCAGGCGTCGGCGCTCTGGTCCCCGCGCGAGAATCACGCCCTGCGCCTGTCGTACGCGCACGCGCCCACGATGCCGCCGCTGTTCAACAAGTACGGGAACTACCGGCTGTCCGCCCCGCTCTCGCTCTCGGGCAACGCGGAGCTGTCCCCCCAGCAGCTGTCCTCCTGGGAGGCGGGCTGGCGCCACCGCGCGCTCGAGGGGGCGCTGAAGTCCGAGCTGTCGATCTATTACATGGAGATCCGGGACCGGAACTTCGCCTTCATCCGGACGCCGGGCGCGCCGAGCGTCGTCTCCTACGACAACCGCAACCGCGCCGCGGCCTGGGGCGCCGAGCTGTCCGAGGAATACGCGTTCGCGGCCGGACGCGCGGTCTTCGCCAACTACACGCTCGAGAGGATCCGCGACGCCAAGGGCCCGACCGACGTGTTCCGCACCGACCTGCGCACCGGGACGCCGGTGCACAAGGTCAACGTCGGCGGGCGGGCGCAGCTCGGGCGGGGCTTCGGCGTCTCCGCCCTGCTCGGCTACAAGGACGCCTACGACGCGAATTCCTCGACGCGCGGCACGCGCATGGCGGTCAAGCGGTCCTTCCGGCTCGACGCGCGCGCGACCTGGTCGCCCCGGCCGGACTGGGAGCTTTTCCTCTCCGGCATGGACCTGCTCCAGCCTTACCGCGTCGAATGGGCCGACGGCACGGTGCTGCCGCGCCGCTTCGAGGGCGGCGTGACGAAGAGGTTCGGCCTGTGAGGCGCTCGCTTTTCCCGCTCGCGCTCCTCCTGGCCGCCGCGGCGGGAGCCGCCCGCCCCGGCGGAGGCTCCCCCGCGCCGGTCGCGCTCCTGTCCTCGGAATCCGCGCACTACCGCCAGGCCCTCGAGGGCTTCATGGAGGCGTGGGGCTCGACCGTGACGGTCGTCGCCGCGGACGCGCGGCCGCCGGTCGAGGCGTGGGCCTTCCTGGCCGTCGGCGGAAAGGCCGCGGCCCGCCGCTGGCCCCGGGATTCCGTCGTCGTCGCCTGCCTCGCGCCGTCCGTCGAGTCCGTCGAGGGCGACGCGGTGACGCGCGTTTCCCTGCTCCCGGATCCCGCGGTGCTCGTGTCGCGCATGCGCGCGCTCCTTCCGCGGCTTCGCGTGCTTCGCGTCTTCTGGTCGTCCGAGTCGTCCCGCGAGGACGCCGAGGCGCTCGAGGCCGCGGGCCAGCGCCAGGGGGTCGTCGTCCTCTCCGAGCGAGTCGATCCGCCCTCGCGGCTGCCCGAGCGCCTGCGCGCGATCGACGGCAAGGACGACGCGCTGTGGCTCATGCCGGATCCGGCGCTCGTCACCGCCGAGAATTTCGCGATCGTGCGGGAGTACGCCGCCGCCCGGGGCATCCCGTTTCTCGGCCCCACCGAGGGCCTCGCCGAGCGCGGCGCCACCGCCACGATCTCCGCGACGTTCCGCGACATGGGCCGCGCGGCGGCCCTGTCCCTGCGCGCCCGCCTCGACGGCGGCGCCGAGCCCGAGATCGTGCGCGCCGCGCGCGTGACCGTGACGGTCAACGCCGCCGCCGCGCGCGCGGTCGGTCTGGGGCCCGCGTTCCCCTCCGCCGACAAGGTCCTGCCCTGACCGCTCCGCGCCCGTCCGCGTAAAAGGTAGAATCCCCGCGTGGCGTTCACGATCGAGGCGAAGGACGGCTTGGCGCGGGCGGGCTGGCTCGACACCCCTCACGGGCGGGTCGAGACGCCGGTGTTCATGCCCGTCGGCACCCAGGCGAGCGTCAAGGCGCTCGACTCCGACGACATGCGCCGCCTCGGCGCGAACGCGATCCTCGCGAACTCCTACCATCTGTACCTGCGCCCCGGCGTGGAGACGGTGCGCGCCGCGGGCGGCCTGCACAAGTTCATGGACTACGACGGGTTCATCCTGACGGATTCGGGCGGGTTCCAGGTCCTGAGCTTGTCCGACCTTCGCGAGATCGACGACGAGGGCGTCACCTTCCGCTCGCATCTCGACGGCTCCAAGCACCGCCTCACGCCGGAGTCCGTGATCGCGGTGCAGGCCGGGCTCGGGTCCGACGCGTGGACCACGCTCGACGAGTGCCCCCCGTACCCGTGCTCCGAGGCCGAGGCCGCCCAGGCGCTCGAGCGCACCCTGAAATGGCACGACCGCTCGGTGCCCGCCGTCGCCGCCGCGCGGGCCGCCGGCTCGAAATGCCTCTTCTTCCCCCTGTTCCAGGGCGGCCTGCACCCGTCCCTGAGGAAGCGCTCCGCCGAGCATCACAACGCGTCCCCGGCCGACGGCATCTCGATCGGCGGCTTCATGGTCGGCGAGGACAAGGAGACGACCTGGCGCATGCTGACGGAGACGACGGCGCTGCTGCGCGAGGAGCGCCCGCGCTACCTGATGGGCGTGGGCACGCCGCTCGACCTGTGGGACTCCATCGCCTGCGGCGTCGACATGATGGACTGCGTGTACCCGACGCGCGTCGCGCGCACCGGCCACGTGATGGCGTCGAGCGGGAAGTTCAACGTGACGAACTCCCGCTTCCGACGCGACTTCACGCCGCTCGACCCCGAATGCTCCTGCTTCGTCTGCGCGCGCTACACGAAGGCCTACCTCGGCCACCTGCTGCGCTGCAAGGAGCTCGCCGCCTACCGCCTCCTCTCCTACCACAACCTCCACTTCATGGAGCAGACCACGATCGCCATCCGCGCCGCGATCCGGGCGGGACGCTTCGAGTCCGCCCGCGCCGCGTTCCGGGAGCGCTACGCGGAAAAGAAGTGAAAAGGGCGGCGCGCCGCGACGCGGCGCTCGCCGCGGCCGTCTTCGGGGGCCTCGCGGCGCTGTTCTGGCTGGGGCGCTCGCGCTCCTACGGCATGGGCGACAGCCCCCAGCACGTCCTGTCCGCCCTGCTCTGGGCCGTGCCGCATCCGCCCGGCTACCCCCTGCAGACGGCCCTCGGCTGGCTGTGGACGCGGCTGCCCTGGGCCGATCCCGGCGCGGCCGTCAACGGCCTCTCCGGAATATTCGCGGCCGGGGCGGCCGCGGCCCTTTTTCTTCTGCTGCGCGGAGCCGGCGTCCGGCGCGCGGCGGCCCTGATCGCCGCGGCCTCGATGGCGCTTTCCCCCTTGTTCTGGTACTACTCCCTCGTCGCCGAGGTGCGCGCGCTCAACGGCCTGCTCGCGCTGTCCGCGGCGCTGTTCGCGGCCGCGTGGGCGCGCGACGGCCGGCCGGCGCGCCTGCTCGCGTTCGCGCTGCTCTTCGGCCTCGGGCTGTCCCATCACCCGACCTACGTCCTCCTCGCGCCCGCGTACGGCGCGTGGCTGTCGGCGCGCCGCCCCTCCGGCCGCCTGGCGGCCGGCGCCGCGGCTCTTCTGCTGCTCGGCCTCGCCGGGCCGTACCTTCTGCTCGGCCTGCGCCTGAGCCTCGGCGCGCCCGCCTATAACCTCTTCGAGGTCCGCGGCTGGAGCGACCTGTGGCCCTTGTTCACCCGCGCCGGCCTCGGCGGGCCGCTGCGCATGGCGGCCGGCGCGCCGGCTCTCGGCTCGGGCTCCTTCGACTTCGGCGCCCTGGCCGCGCAGGCCGGCTGGCTGCTCTCCTCCCTGTGGACTCACGGCGGGCCGGCGGCCCTGGCCTTGTCCGGGCTCGGCGCGGCCGCGCTCTGGAAATCCTCCCGGCGCGAGCTCGCGGCCTGGGCCCTGTGGCTCGCGGCCTCGGCCGGGGTCTTCCTCCTCTTCAGCAGCCAGCAGATGCCGGCCGTCGATCCCGAATACGCGCGCGCGGTGGCTTCGCGCTTCCACCTCCTGCCGTTGATCGCCGTCTTCGCCCTGGCGGGGCACGGGGCGCAGGCCCTGGCCGCGCGCGTCCGCCCGGTCTTCGTCTTCGTCCTCCTCGCGGCGGTCGTCGCCTCCCCGCTCCTGCTCCGGCCGCTCTCGCTCGCCCGCGAAAATCCGCTGCTCGATCACGCGCGGGCGATGGTCCGCGACTCCTCTCCGGGTGATTTCATC
>JAMPYD010000089.1 GCA_023700845.1 Elusimicrobiota bacterium
CTTCGAGGCGGCGATCACCGCCGACCCGACGAGCGCGGCGGTGCGCGTGCAGCGCTCCAAGGCGCGCCTGGCGGCGGGCGACGCGCCCGGCGCCCTCGGGGACTCCCGCGACGCGATCGGCATGAACCCGCGGCTCGGCGAGGCCTACGCCGCGCGCGCCGACGCCAACCGCGCGCTGGGCCTCAAGGAGACGGAGCTTCTCGCGGACCTCGAAATGGCCGCCAACCTCGACGGGCGCTTCACCGAAGCCTACGCGTCGGCCAGGCTCCGCGCGGGCCTCCCGGTGGGCGGCCCCGTCGGCGGCCCGGGCGCGGCGCCGGCGGCGGGAAGCGGCGGAGCCCCGGCGCCCGACGGGCCGCGCGCCCTGTTGACGCGCTCTCTCGAAGGCTGGGGCCTGCTGGGCTTGATCGCGGCGCTGTCGGCCGCGCTGGGCGGCGCCGTCGCGCTGCTGCTGCTTAAGCGGCGACGGTCAGGCGAAGACGGCTCTCTCCCCCGTTGAGGAGGGCCTCGACGCGCGCGCCCGGGGCGACGGGCGCCACGCCCGCCGGCGTCCCGGTGAAGATGAGGTCTCCCTCGGCGAGGCCGTAGGTCCGGTCGAGGTGGTCGATGATCTTCTCGAGGGAGAAGATCATGTCCTTCGTGGCGCCGCGCTGGCGCACGGCCCCGTCCACGGTCAGCTCGAGCTCCGACGGCAGGGCCAGCGGGACGAAATTGCCCACGGCGGCGAAGCCGGGACGGCCCTTGGCCGAGGTCCAGGGCAGGCCCTTCTTCTTGTCCGCCTCCTGGAGGTCGCGCGCGGTGAAGTCGATGCCGACGGCCATCATCAGGCTTCCCCCCGCGGCGACGACGAGCTCGACCTCGTGGTCGACCCGCCGGCTGTCCGGGGGCAGGCGCAGGATGCCGCCGTCGAGAAGGAGGGCGGACGCGGGCTTCAGGAAGACGACGGGAGAGGCCGGGATCTCGCTGCCCAGCTCCTTGGCGTGCTCGGCATAGTTGCGGCCGATGCACCAGATCGTGCCGACGGGACGGCTCAGGCCGGGCAGGATCATTTCGGAATCAGGTAGGCCTGGAAGAGGGTCGCGAAGCCGAGGAAGGCGAAGAAGCCGACGACGTCGGTGACGGTCGTCAGGAAGATGCCCGAGGACTGCGCGGGGTCGAAGCCGAGGCGCTTCATGCCGAGCGGGATGACCGCGCCCGCGAGGCCGGCGCCGATCATGTTGACGACCATCGCGAGGCCGAGGACGAGGCCCATCCAGGGGTTGCCGTTCCAGAACCAGGCGCCGAGCGCGGTGACGAGCCCGATCACGAGGCCGTTGACCAGGCCGACGGAGATCTCGAGCATGGTCAGGCGCATCGCGTCGCGCAGGCGCACCTCGCCGATGACGAGGCCGCGGATCACGACGGAGAGCGACTGGATGCCGGCGTTGCCGCCCTGGCCGGCGACGATGGGCAGGAAGACGGCCAGCACCGCGATCTTCCCGATCAGGTCCTGGAACATCGCGACGACGGCCGAGGCGAGAAAGGCGGTGGCGAGGTTGACGGTGAGCCAAGGCAGGCGCTGGCGCACCTTGAAGAACGTCGGGGAGAAGGCCCGCTCCTCGGCGCTCGCGCCGAACAGGCGCTGAAGGTCCTCGGTCGCCTCCTCCTGGGAGGACTCGAGGAGATCCGAGGTGCGCACGGCGCCGAGGAGGCGCCCCTGCGCGTCCACGACGGGAATCGAGAGGTAGCCCTTGAGCTTCGGCTCGGCGATCAGCTCCTCCCGGTCGATGTGCGCCGGGACGGAGACGACGTCGACGCGCATGATGGTCTCCACGCGCACGTCGTCCTCGGCGAGCAGGAGGTCGCGCATGTTGAGCACGCCGAGCAGGCGGCGGTGGTCGTCGACGACGTAGGCGTAGCTTTGCGGGTGCTTGGTCGCCGTGATCGTCTTCAGGCGCGCGACGACGTCGCGCACGCGCGCGTCCTTGGAGAAGGCGACGACGTCGGTGCGCATGAGCTGGCCCGCGCTGTGGTCGGGGTAGGAGAGGCGCTCCTCGAGCTCGCGGCGGCGCTCCGGCGTGAGCGAGGCGAGCAGGGCCCGGCGCGACTCATCGGTCAGCGCGCGGAAGGCGTCGGCCGCGTCGTCGGCGTCGGCGAGGCCGAGCAAGGTCGCCGCGGGCTCGGGGACGAGGTACTCGTAGATCGCGGCCTCCGACTGCGGGTGCACGCGGGCGAGCAGGCGCGCCGCCGTCTCCGGCGTCAGGGCGCGCACGACCGAGGCCGCGCCGCGCGGGGACAGGGACTCGAGCGCGAGCGCCGCCTGCTGGGGATCGGTGTCGATGAAGCGCGTGATGACGGAGGAGGCGGCGTCCATGGGGAGTATCTTATAATTAAACCGATGGTCTGCCAGAACTGCGGAACCCGCGAAGCCACGGTGCTCGTCCAGACCGTGACGCACAATCAGGTGAAGAAGGCGGCGCTGTGCTCGACCTGCGCCGGGCACGACGAGCCCGCGGCGGCGCTCGACGCCATGATGGAGGCGCTGGCCGCCCTGCGCACGCGCGCGCCCGCGCCGCGCTGCCCCACCTGCAAGATCTCCTTCGCGACCTTCCGGGAATCGGGCCGCTTCGGCTGCCCGAACTGCTACGAGCACTTCCTCCCGCAGGTGATGGACCTCCTGCCGAGGGTGCACGCCGGCGCCTACCGCCACCGCGGCAAGACGCCGGGGAGGCGCTGACGCCATGCAGCTGCACAACATGCTGCGCTTCAAGACGAAATGGGCCGAGGCCGAGGGGCCGCAGCACGAGGTCGTGATGTCCACCCGCGTGCGCCTGGCGCGCAACCTGAGGGGCCCGTTCCCGGGCCACATCGGGCCGCACACGCTGAAGAAGACGCTCGACCACGCCTTCAACGCGCTCAAGCTCGCCGACATCAAGAACGCCGCGTTCTTCAAGATGGGCGACCTGGACGGGACCGACCGGGAGTTCCTGGTCGAGAGGCATCTGGCGAGCCCCCTTCTGGCCGCGCACCCCGCCCAGCGCGGCGTCGTCGTCGGCGACGACGAGACGATCGTCGTCATGGTCAACGAGGAGGACCATTTCCGCCTGGCCGCGCTGCTGCCGGGCCAGCAGCTGCGCACCGCGCACGCGAGCGTGGACCGCCTCGACGACCGCCTCTCCTCGGTCCTCGACTTCGCCTTCCGCGACGACCTCGGCTACCTGACGGCCTGCCCGACGAACCTCGGCACCGGCATGCGCGCCTCCTGCCTCGTCCATCTCCCCGCCTTGGGCATGACGGGCGCCGTCGGCAAGCTCCTCGACGGCCTGGGACGGGCGGGCTTGATCGCGCGCGGCCTGTACGGGGAAGGCACGAAAGTCATCGGCGACTTCTTCCAGCTCTCGAACGCGACGGGCTTCGGCCGCACCGAGGGCGAGATCCTCGCGGCGCTGGAAAAGTCCGTGGGCGCCGTCTGCGCCCGCGAGAACGAGGCCCGCGAGGCGCTGACCTCCGGCCCGGCCAAGATCCGCCTCGAGGACGAGCTGCACCGGTCGCTGGCCTTGCTCGCCTCCGCGCGGCTGCTGCCGTTCGAGGAGTGCCAGCACCATCTGTCCCGCGTGCGCCTGGGGCTGGCGATGGGCTGGAAGCTGCCCTCGGACCTGTCGGTCGTCAACGAGCTCACCTTGTCGACCCAGCCCGCCCACCTCGACCTCCTGGCCCAGAAGGACCTCTCGCCGCTCGATCGCGACGCCCTGCGGGCCTCGCTGGTGCGCCGCCGCCTCAAGGCGTCCTAGGCCGAAAAAATCGACGCTGGCCTTAAAAATCGTTGTTTTTCCAGTTTAATTTCGCAAGGCGGGAATTGACGTAGGTCAACTCCGTCCGGCGGTACCCGTGCTAGAATTGGCCATGGTCAACATCAAACACGCCAAGCTCAAAGCCTGGGTCGATGAAGTCGCCCAGATCTGCACTCCGGATGCCGTCGTATGGGTGGATGGCTCCGAAGCCGAGAAGAAGCGTCTCGAGAAACGCGGCGTCGCCCGCGGCCAGCTGATCCCGCTCGACGCGGAAAAATACCCCGGCTGCTTCTACAGCCGGTCCAAGTCCAACGACGTGGCCCGCACCGAGCACCTGACCTACATCTGCACGAAGGACAAGGACGCCGTCGGCCCCACGAACAATTGGATGGCGCCCGAGGAAGGCTACAAGAAGGCGCGCGAGATCCTCAAGGGCTCGATGGTCGGCCACACCTTGTACGTGATCCCCTTCTCGATGGGCCCCGTCGGGTCTCCGTTCTCCAAGATCGGCGTCGAGCTCACCGACTCGATCTACGTCGTCCTGAACATGCGCATCATGACGCGCATCGGCAAAGAGGTCCTGGAACAGCTTGGAACGGATGGAGAATTCGTGAAGTGCCTCCACTCGAAAGCGGACCTCGACGCCAACAAACGGATGATTCTGCATTTCCCCGAGGACAACACGATCTGGTCCGTGGGCTCCGCCTACGGCGGCAACGCGCTGCTCGGCAAGAAGTGCCTGGCCCTGCGCATCGCTTCGTGGCAGGCGCGCAAGGAAGGCTGGATGGCCGAGCACATGCTCATCCTCGGCGTGGAGCAGGGCGGCAAGACCGAGTACGTCGTCGCCGCCTTCCCCTCCGCCTGCGGCAAGACGAACCTGGCCATGCTCATTCCTCCGGAAGGGTTAAAAGGGAAGGGCTACAAGATCTGGACCGTCGGCGACGACATCGCCTGGCTGCGCGTCGGCCTCGACGGCCGCCTGTGGGCCTGCAACCCGGAGGCCGGCTTCTTCGGCGTCGCGCCGGGGACCAACTCCAAGACCAACCCGAACGCGATCAAGACGATGCAGAAGAACACGATCTTCACGAACGTGCTCTTGGGCGACGACCTGACCGTGTGGTGGGAGGACGGCGAGGGCGCTCCCCCCGCCTCCGGCACCAACTGGGAAGGCAAGCCCTGGAAGCCCGAGTTCAAGGACAAGGACGGCAAGCCCCTGCTCGGCGCCCACCCGAACAGCCGCTTCACCGCGCCGGCCGGGCAGTGCCCGTCGATCTCCCCGAAGTGGGAGGACCCGAAGGGCGTGCCGATCTCGGCCATCATCTTCGGCGGGCGCCGCGAGCGCCTGGCGCCGCTCGTGTTCGAGGCGCTCGACTGGGCCCACGGCGTCTACCTCGGCGCGACCGTCGCGTCCGAGCGCACCGCCGCGGCCGAGGGCTCGGTCGGAGAGATCCGCCGCGACCCGATGGCCATGCTGCCGTTCTGCGGCTACAACATGGGCGAGTACTTCGGGCACTGGCTCGAGATGGGCAAGAAGATTCCGAGCCCGCCGAAGATCTTCCACGTCAACTGGTTCCGCAAGGACGCGAAGGGCAAGTTCCTGTGGCCCGGCTACGGAGAGAACACGCGCGTGCTCGAGTGGATCCTCGCCCGCTGCCGCGGCGAGGGCAAGGCCGTCAAGACCCCGATCGGGCACCTGCCGGCCCTGGGCGCGCTCGACCTCACCGGTCTTAATCTATCCGACGGGGCCATGGACCAGCTCCTGGCGGTCAAGCCCGAGGAATGGAGCGCCGAGCTCGAGAACGTGAAGCCGTTCTTCGAGAAGTTCGGCGACAAGCTCCCCAAGGAGCTGTGGAATCAGTTCAACGCGCTGAAGGACCGCCTCAAGACGAAGGTCGCGGCCTAAGACTCCGCGATCGTCTCCGTGCTATGGCCGCTTCCGCCTCGGAAGCGGCCATAGTTTTGGAGCGATACGCCCGCCGGAGACGCGGCCCTGCTAGCGCCTCGCGTCGGCGCCCGCCCTTGCTTAAACGCGGGATTTCACCTATATTCTCGGTCAATGCACGAAGTCGACATCGTCCGCTTCCTCGTCCAGCTGCTCGTCATCCTCCTCAGCGCCAAGGCGTTCGGAGAGCTGGCCGAGCGCCTGGGGCAGCCCCCCGTCCTCGGCGAGCTGATCGGCGGCGTCGTGCTCGGAACGGGCGTGTTCTCCTTTTTCCACCCCAACGATCCGACCTTCATCCTGCTGTCCGAGGTCGGAGTGATCCTGCTCCTGTTCGAAACCGGCATCCACAGCGACCTGGGCCAACTGCTCAAGGCCGGCCCGACCGCCACGGCCGTCGCCACGGTCGGCGTTGTCGCCCCGTTCGTCCTCGGCTGGGGCTTGATGACGGCGCTCGGCAAGCCGGCCATGGAGTGCGTGTTCGTCGGCGCCGCGCTGACCGCAACGAGCGTCGGCATCACCGCCCGCGTGCTCTCCGACATGGGCAAGCTTCAGCTTCCCGAGGCCCAGATCGTGCTCGGCGCCGCCGTCATCGACGACGTGATGGGCATCATCATCCTCTCGGCGGTTCAGGGCATCGCCGCCTCCGGCTCCCTGCAGTGGCTCGGCGTGATCAAGACGATCCTGCTGTCCGCGGGCTTCCTCGCCGCCGCGCTGTGGCTCGGCCCGCACCTGTCTCACGCCCTGGTCAAGATCGTCCACCAGATGCGCGTGCGGGGCGTCCTCATCGGCGCGGCCGTCTGCTTCGCCTTCGCGATGGCCCTGGCGGCACACGCGCTCGGCACGGCGATGATCGTCGGCGCCTTCACCGCGGGCATACTGCTCGCGCGCACCGACAAGAAGGAGGACATCGACGAGACGATCCAACCGGTCGTCGACATCTTCGCGCCCGTGTTCTTCGTCATGGTCGGCGCGAAGGTGAACCTCTCCGTGTTCAACCCCTCCACCGCGGAGAACCGCGCGGTCCTCGGCCTCGCCGCCCTGCTCATCATCGCGGCGATCGCCGGCAAGATCATCAGCGCGCTGGCCGTGCGCGAGAAGGGCCTCAACCGCTGGGCCGTCGGCTTCGGCATGATCCCCCGCGGCGAGGTCGGCCTCATCTTCGCGCAGATCGGCCTCGCGGCGGGCATCGTCGAGCCGGCGCTCTACGCCGCCGTCGTCGCGATGGTGATCGTCACCACCTTCATCGCCCCGCCGCTCCTGAAGAAGTCCCTGAGCTGACGGCTATTCGACCGGGCGCGCCATCGCGCTCAGCTTGACGCCCGGCGCGGCCTCGACGACCGCCTCCGTGCGGAAGGCCATCCGCTCCCAGAACGGCGCCGCGCTCGGGCCGCAGATCACGTGCGCGGACGGCACGCCGGCCTTCCGGAGCTCGGCGAAGAAGGCCCGCAGCAGCGCCGCGCCCGTGCCGAAGCCCCGGTAATCGGCCGAGACGTTCATGTGCAGGTGCGCCGGGTGCTCGGTCCACAGCTTCAGGCGGATCGCCTGCGGGAAGAACTCGCGCGAGTCGGGCCGCGGCTGGAACACCCGGCGGCGCTCCTTCTCGAAGGACAAGGTGTCCGGGCAGCCCGTGAGGTAGC
>JAMPYD010000090.1 GCA_023700845.1 Elusimicrobiota bacterium
AGCGGCCGAAGGCCGCTCGCTCGAGGTCATCGACCTGCGCTCGCTGATCCCCTACGACTGGGAGGCGATCAAGGCCTCGGTCAAGAAGACCGGCCGCGTCGTCTTCGTCAACGAGGAGACCGAGATCACGAATTTCGCCGAGCACCTGATCCGCCGCCTGGTCGACGAGTGCTTCTACGAGCTCAAGGTTCGCCCGCGCCTGCTGGCGGGCAAGGCCACGCCGGGCATCGCCCTGTCGCCGAACCTCGAATACTTCATCCAGCCCCAGACGAAGGACGTCGAGCGCGTCGTCTCCGAGCTGCTCGCCGACCCGGCGTAGACCGGTGACGCCGGCCTACCGCGCCCTGCTTGAGCGCCTGCGCTCGTTCAGCGCGATGACGAAGGCCGAGGGCCTCCTCGCCTGGGACCACGCGGTCATGATGCCGCCCGCGGGAAGCGCCTCGCGGGCCGAGGCCTGCGCCGCCGTCGGCGCCGCGATGCACGCGCTGATCTCGGGCGACGACTTCGGCCGCCTGCTCGACGCGGCCGAGGCCGGGAAGCCCTCCGGCGCGACCGAGGCGGCGATGCTGCGCTGGGCCCGTCGCGAGTTCGAGCGCCGGCGCCGCGTTCCGGCCGCGCTCGTCGAAGAGCTCGCCCGCCACGCCGCCCTCAGCCACGGGATCTGGGTGGAGGCCCGCGCCAAGAGCGACTTCGCCCTGTTCCAGCCCGCGCTCGAGAAGATGTTCGAGCTCAAGCGCCGCCAGGCCGAGGCGCTGGCCCCGTCCGGCGACCTGTACGACGCCTGGCTGCAGGAGTTCGAGCCGGGCATGACCACGGGCGAGGCGGCGGGACTGCTGACGGCGATCCGCGACGGCCTGGCGCCGCTGGCCAAGAGCGTCCTCGCCCGGGGCCCGCAGGCGCCGGTCCTGACCGGACGCTTCCCCGTCGACGCGCAGAGGCGCCTCGGCGAGCTGGCCGTGCGCGAGATGGGCTTCGACCTCTCGCGCGGGCGCCTCGACACGGCCGCGCACCCGTTCTGCTGCTTCCTCGGCCGCGGCGACGTGCGCCTGACCACGCGCTACCACGAGGAGCTCCCGTTCTCGAGCCTTTACTCGTGCCTGCACGAGGCCGGCCACGGCCTGTACGAGCAGGGCGTCTCCCCGGAGCTCGACGGCACGCCGCTCGGCACGGGCGCGACGATGGCGATGCACGAGTCCCAGTCGCGCCTGTGGGAGAACGTCGTCGGCCGCAGCCGCGGCTTCTGGACGCGCTGGACGCCGCGCTTCCACGAGGCCTTCCCTCAAACGCGCGGGCTCGGCCCCGAGGACTTCTACCGCGCCGTCAACCGGGTGTCCGCCTCCTTCATCCGCGTCGAGGCCGACGAGCTGACCTACGGCCTGCACGTGATCCTGCGCTTCGAGCTCGAGCGCGACCTGCTGGCCGGCCGCCTGCGCGCCGCCGACCTGCCCGAGGCGTGGAACGCGAAGATGAAGGCCTCCCTCGGCATCGTCCCGCCCGACGACGCCCGCGGCGTCCTGCAGGACGTGCACTGGGCGGAGGGCCTCATCGGCTATTTCCCGACCTACGCGATCGGCAACGCGATCTCGCTGCAGCTTTGGGAGGCGGCGCTCGCGGCCCGCCCCGGCATCGAGGCCGAGATCGAGCGCGGCGGCGCGCCGTCCCTGCTCGCCTGGCTCGTCGAGAACGTCCACTCCCGCGGCCGCACCGGCACGGCGGCGGAGATCACGGCCGCGGCGACGGGCCGCCCGCTCGATCCCGCCCCGTACCTCCGCTACATGACGCGCAAGTACGGCGAGCTCGCCGGCCTGGGGGCCGCCTCATGAGCGGGCGCGCGCTCGAGCTGCGCGCCTCCACTGTCGACGGGGTGAGCCTCGAGGACGGGGACCTGCTCCTGGCCTGCGCCGTCTACGTCCGCGAGCCGGAGGGGACGGGGCGCTACCACGACGCCCTCATCCGCGTCAAGGACGGGATCTCCGACCGCGAGGAGCTCGAGTGCCCGCTCCTGCTCGACGGCGGCAGCCTGGCGCTGAACGGGGACAAGTTCGACGAGGTTCTCCCCCTGCCGCTCGACGAGGAGGGGGAGGTCGCCCTGCTCCTGGTGCCGGCGGAGTCGAGCGAGTTCGTCGTGCGCGGCTCGGGAATCGAGATCGAGCTCCTCCCCTCAAATTGATAGAATCGGCCCCATGAGCTCCTCCGACGACAAAGACCTCGGTTTTTCGACGCGCGCCGTCCACGCCGGCCAGTCCCCCGATCCCTCCACCGGCGCGATCATGACTCCGGTTTATCTGACCTCGACCTACGTCCAGGAGTGGCCGGAGAAGCACAAAGGCTTCGATTACGCAAGAACCGTCCATCCCACCAGAGAGGCCCTGCAGAAAAATTTGGCGTCGTTGGAAGGGGCCGCCTTCGGGTTATGCTTCGCCTCGGGTATGGCCGCGACTTCGACCGTCATCGAAGCCCTGTCCTCCGGCGACCATGTCGTCTGCGGCAACGACCTGTACGGCGGCACCTACCGGGTGTTCACCAAGGTGTTCGCCCGTTTCGGGGTGACCTTCACCTTCGTCGACACCAGCGATCTGAACGCCGTCGAGGCCGCCTTCACGGACAAAACGAAGCTGGTCTGGATCGAGACCCCTTCCAATCCTCTCCTTAAGATCACCGACATCCGCGCCATCGCCAAATTGGCGCACGCGAAGAAGGCCAGATTGGTCGTGGACAACACCTTCGCCTCTCCCGCGCTCCAGCGCCCGCTCTCGCTCGGCGCCGACGTCGTCGTGCACTCGACGACGAAGTACATCGGCGGCCACTCCGACGTCGTCGGCGGCGCGATCCTCCTCAACGACGAGGCCCTGCACAAGGAATACAAGTTCCTGCAGAACGCCGTGGGCGCGGTGCCCGGTCCCCTCGACTGCTTCCTGCTCCTGCGCGGCACCAAGACTTTGGCCCTGCGCGTCGAGCGCCATTGCCAAAGCGCCATGATCGTCGCCAAGCACCTGCTCTCCCATCCCGAGGTGGCCAAGGTCTACTACCCCGGCCTGCCGACCCACGCCGGCCACGAGACGGCGAAGGGCCAGATGTCCGGCTTCGGCGGAATGATCTCCTTCGAGCTCAAGGGCGACATGGAGCGGGCCAAGCGCATGATCTCCTCCTGCGGGATCTTCTCCCTGGCCGAGAGCCTGGGCGGCGTCGAGTCCCTGATCGGCCATCCCGCGTCGATGACGCACGGCTCGATCCCGCGCGAGGAGCGCCTGAAGGCGGGCCTGGGCGACGGCCTGATCCGGCTCTCCGTGGGCATCGAGGACGTCGAAGACCTCATCGCCGACCTCGACCGCGCGATCACCAAAAGCCTGACCGCGAAGTAGGTCTACCGAAATCTACGGTAATGAATAAAGTCAGTTTATTGCTGACTTATTCTCTATAAATAAAACAAGGCCGTTTTGTTGCTAACGGGGAGGCATGCGACGCCTCTCTTTCGCTCTTTGCCTGCTTTTTTTGACTGCCTGCGGCAAAGACCCGGCCGAGCCGCGCATCTCGTTCAGCGACGTCGAAACCTCCGCCGCCGACGCGCCGAAGCCCGCCAAGCCGCTTCGCGTCGCCATCGCCTCCACCGTTTCGCCGCAGAGGAACCTGCGCGACTACGAGCGCATGCTTCAATACCTGGGGCGTAAGCTGGGGATGCCGGTCGACGTGGTCCAGCGGTCGGGCTACTCCGAATGCATCGCTTTGCTCGGAAACCGGGAGGTCGACGCGGCCTTCGTCTGCAGCGGGCCTTACGTGGAGGCCCGGGATCGGTTCGGGGCGGAGGCGCTGGTCGTTCCTCAGGTCAGCGGGCAGGGCACCTATTGCGCCTATGTCATCGCGCGCAAAGACGGTCCGGTCCGGACCTTCGCGGACCTGCGCGGGAAGGTCTTCGCGTTCACCGATCCCCTGTCGACGACGGGAAAGCTCTATCCCTCTCACCGTCTCGCGAAGATGGGCTCGACCGCGGAGGCTTACTTCGGCAAGACGATCTTCACCTGGGGCCACGACAACTCCGTCGAGGCCGTCGCCCACGGCCTGGCCGACGGGGCGGCGGTCTCGAGCCTCGTCTGGGAAGGATTGGCCAAGTCCGGGTCGAGCGCGGCGGCGCGGACGCAGGTGATCGAGCGCTCCGCGCCTTTCGGCATGCCGCCGGTGGTGGTTCATCCGCGCCTGGACCCGGAGCTGAGAAAAAAGCTTCTCGACGTCTTCCTGAGCATGCATGAGGACCCGGAGGGCAGGGCCTTGCTCGGTCAGGCGGGGATCGAGCGCTTCACCGTCGGCATGGATTCATCCTATGACGGCGTGCGGCGGATGCGGGCGGCGGTCGCGAGCAGGCGATGAAGGTCCGGGGCCTCAGCCTCAAGCTCAAGATCATGATGGGCGTCGGCGGCTTGGTCCTGGCGTTCGGCATCACCGTCATGGGGAGCATCCACCGCGGGCTCTCCCGCATGCTGAAGGAAGAGCTGACCCGGCGCGGCGTGACCATCGCCCGCGTCCTGGTCGTCCCGGCCGAGGACGCCATCCTGACGGACAACCAGTTCGCCCTCCATCAGCTGTTCCGCGAGACGATGCGCGGCTACGACGACGTGCGCTACATCTACGTGCTGAGCCCCGCGGGGGATATCCACGCCCACACGTTCCCCTCCGGGGTTCCCAAGGGCCTGGCGCAGGTCAACGCGCCGGCGGTTCCGGTTGCGGGAGGATTTCAGAAGCGTCAGATCTCGACGGACGAGGGGCGCATCCAGGACATCGCGGTCCCCCTGCTGAGCGGACGCCTGGGAACCGTCCACGTGGGGATGAACGAGCAGTCGGTGCGGCGGCGCATCGCCCTCGTCGTCCTCGGCTGGGGCGTGGGCGCGGCGCTGATGCTCGGCTTCGGGCTCGGGATCGCCTACTGGCTCACGTCGAAGCTCGCGCAGAGGTTCTCGCATCTCGTCGACGTCGCCCGCCAGGTCGGAGAGGGGAACCTCGACGTCCGCGCGCACGACGACCTGGGCGACGAGGTGGGGCGGGTCGCCCGCGCGATGAACGTCATGATCGACGACCTCAAGCGGTCGCGCGCCGACCTGATACGGTCGGGGAAGCTGGCCGCCATCGGCGAGCTCGCCAGCTGCGTCTCCCACGAGATCAACAATCCGCTCAACACGATGGCGGTCTGCACCCAGGCCCTTCTCGACCGCGCGAAGAGCCCCGCGCTCCTCGCCGACCCCGACTTCGAGGCCTTCCCCGAATACCTGAACACGGTCAACGACGAGATCTTCCGCTGCAAGACGATCACCGGCGGCCTTCTCGACTTCGCCCGCCACAAGGAGCCGCGGCGGGCCGAGGTCGACCTCAACGATCTCGTCGCGCACACGATCCCCCTGGTCGCCCACCGCGCGAAGCAGGCGGGGCAGACGATCGTTTTCCAGCCGGCCGCGGAGCCGGTGACGGCGAAGGCCGACGCCGATCAGATACGCCAGGTCGTCCTCAACATCCTCATCAACGCCGTGGACCACAACGCTCCCGGGGGAGAGGTCCGCGTCCGGGCCGAGCGCGGGGCGGATCGCGTCGCGGTGTCGGTGAGCGATTCGGGGGGCGGCATCCCCCCGGAGAATCTCCGGAAGGTCTTCGAACCTTTCTTCACGACCAAGTCGGCCGGGAAGGGCACGGGGCTCGGGCTGGCGATCTGCCAGAAGATCATCGACAGCCATCGCGGGCGCATCGAGGTCGCGAGCCGCGTCGGCGAGGGCTCCACCTTCACTATTTCCATTCCCTGCGACGGGAGAGAGGCCATCCGCGATGCCTAGAAAAGCGAGCGTCCTGATCGTCGACGACGAGGAGAAGCTGCGCCACTACCTCAAGAAGGAGCTCGTGCGCAAAGGCTTCGAGGTGCAGGACGCCGCCGAGGGCAAGGCGGCCATGGACGCCCTGGCGCGGCAGGCCGCGGACGTCGTGCTCCTGGACATCGCCCTTCCCGGGGAAAGCGGCGTGGCCGTGCTCGAGAAGATACGCCGGGAGCATCCTCTGGCGCGGGTGATCATGCTGACCGGCAACGCCACCGTGGAGACGGCGCTCGAGTCCATGAAGCTGGGCGCCTACGACTACCTGACCAAGCCGTACGACCTGGCCGAGCTGTGCCTGCTCATCGACCGGGCCTTCGCGGAGACCCAGCTGCGGCGGGAGCACGAGGTCCTGCAGCGCCGCTTCTCGCGCGAATCGGAATTCGACCTGTTCGTCGGCGAGGACCCCGGGGTGCAGGAATCCCTGCGCATGGCGGAGAAGGCGGCCGCCGCGTCCTCCTCGGTCCTGATCTCCGGCGAGACCGGCACGGGCAAGGAGATCATCGCCCGCATGATCCACCAGAAGAGCGCGCGCCGCGACGAGCCCTTCCTCGCGCTCAACTGCGCCGCCTTTCAGGACAGCCTCCTGGAGAGCGAGCTGTTCGGCCACGAGAAGGGCGCCTTCACCGACGCCTCCCGACAGAAGCCGGGCCTCATCGAGCTGGCCAGCCGCGGAAGCCTCTTCCTCGACGAGATCGGCGACATGTCGCCGGGCATCCAGGCGAAGGTCCTGCGCTTTCTCGACTCCGGGGAATTCCGGCGCGTGGGCGGCACGCGGAACATGAAGACCGACATACGCATCCTGAGCGCGACCCACCGAGACCTGCCCAAGGCCATCCAGGAGGGGAAGTGCCGCGACGACCTCTACTTCCGCCTCAACGTGGTGACGATCCGCCTTCCTCCGCTTCGCGAGCGCCGGGGGGACATACCGCTCCTCGCGGAGCACTTCCTTAAGAAGTGCTCCGCCTCCATCGTGACGCGCTGCCGGAGCCTCGCGCCGGACGCGCTCGACGCCTTGAAGGACTATCCCTGGCCCGGCAACGTCCGCGAGCTCGAGAACATCGTCGAGCGCGCGATGATCCTGTCCGAGGGAGAGGTGATCCGGGGCGCGGACATCGCCTCCTGCCTGAAGGGCGGCTCCCCTTCCGGGAATCGCCCCAAGGACTCGACCTTGGCGGAGGTCGAGCGCTGCCATATCCTCAAGGTCCTCGCCGACTCCGGGGCCAACAAGGCCCAGGCGGCCCGCAGCCTGGGCATCGACGTCAAGACGCTCTACAACAAGCTCCGGGATTACGAGGCCGCCGCCTAAACCTTCCTTCGCCGGGGAAAAATTACACGCCGGGCCGGGAAAAATTCCCCGCCCGGCGCTTTTTTTCCTCCTTCGCGCCTCGGGCGTGCGCCGCCGTGCCGTTGGCCGGTCCGTTGCCATCAGTAATGTCGTGAAGGTTCTGCGTCGAAAAGATTTGGGAATCTGGAACGAACCGGAACGCGCGAGATCG
>JAMPYD010000091.1 GCA_023700845.1 Elusimicrobiota bacterium
CGGGCGAAGGCCCCCGGCGCGTTGACGAGCGCCGTCAGCGACAGCTCGAGCAGCTCGCCGAGCGACGGCGGCCGGGGCGCGGGCGCGTCCGTGCGTTCGGCGGCGGGGTCGCTCATGATCTCTGCTCCGCGCGGCGTCCGGCCCAGGTCGAATCCTCGAGGCGGATCTTCGGAAGCTCCCGCTCGAGCGGAACGACGAGCAGGGCGGCGGTGTAGCCGCCCTTGCTCTTGACCCTCAGGCCGCCGCCGATGCGCTCGAGAAAGCGGCGCGACATGGACAGGCCGAGGCCCAGGCCGTGAGAGCCGCGGCGGGCCGAGACGAAGGGCTCGAACAAAGTCGCCTTGTCCGTCTCGGAGACGCCGCCGCCGTCGTCCGACACCTCGATCTCCGCGTTCGGACCCTCGCGGCGCAGGAACACGGTCACGGCCCCCCCGCCGCGGGAGGCGCAGGCCTCGAGGGAGTTCTGGAGCACGGAGAGCAGCGCCAGCTCGATCGAGCGCCGGTCGGAGTGGACCGGCGGCGGGGCGCTCTGGACGAGGACGGAGACCTGCACGCCGTCGGGCGCGAAGGCCTCCCGGCATTCGTCGACGCAGGCGTCGACGAGCGCGGCGAGGTCCACCGCGGCCGCGGCCGGCGGACGCGCCGTCGTCAGCGCGCTCTGGTCTCCGAGCACGCGCGAGAGCTTGACGCTCAGCTCGCCGGCGGCCTTGCGCAGGCGCTCGTGCCGCTCCGCGGCGCGGGCGTCGTCCTTCGGCGCGAGGGCGATCGCCTCCGCCAGCGAGGTGATCGTGATCGCGTAGTCGCGCAGCTGGAACAGGGCGTAGGAGAGGTATTCCCCGACCTGGGCGGCGCGCAGCCGAGCGACGGTGCCGCGGGCGGCGGCCGCGGCGCCGGAGCGCGCGGGGCCCAACGCCAGGCCCGCCGCGGCCGGAGGCAGCGCGAACAGCAGGCCGCGCAGGCCGAGCGTCCACAGCAGCTCCGCGTTGCCGGCCGTCCCGGGGCCGAGCGTCGCGAGGAGCGCCCCGGTGAAGACGGCCGGCACCAGGGCGGCGAACGCGCCCGCGGCCGGGCCGAACTCGAGGGCCAGGAGGACGGCCGGGACCAGCGCGCCCAGGTCGATGACGCCGGCCCACTGCTGGGTCCATTGCGCGGTCCACATGACGATCAGGATGTCCGCCGCGCAGAAGGCCGCCGCGGAGAGGCGGCGCGCCTTGCCGGCCCGGAACTTGCCGGCGAAGACGATCGCGGCCGACGCGCCGAGCGCGGCCGCCGCCGCGAGCGCCGGCAAGGTGACGCTGACGGCCTTGCCGCGCGCGCCGAGAAAGGCGGCCGCGAGCGTCAGCAGGAGATTGACGGCGCGCAGCGTCCACAGCGAGGGTGTCATCGCGCGCCAAGTATAGCCGAAAATCATAGAATGAGCCAGGTCCGATCAATCATGCGACTCAGCGTCCGCCTCGCCCTCGTCTTCGCCGTGTCCGGCGGCCTCGTCGCCGGCGGCCTCGTCCTGCTCGGCGTGCGCTCGTCCCGGCACGAGGCCTACGCCCAGGCCGAGCATCTCGGCGCCGTGACGCTGACCGCCGTCCAGGCCGTCGTCCAGTCCGAGGCGCGCCAGGGCCGCCTCGGCGAGGTCGGCAAGCGCTTCAGCGACCTGATCCGCCACGCGCAGATCGCGACGATCGTCGTCCGCGACCGGAAGGGCAAGCGCCTGGTCGGCAGCTCCGACGATCCCAAGCTGATCGGCCGCGAGCCGAAATCGGGGCGCCGCCTCGCCCAGGTGGACGACGGCATCTACGACGTCGAGGGGCCGGTGGACCTCGGCCCCCGCGGCAGGGGCGTCGTGCAGGTCGGCTTCCGCACCGGCGCGCTCGAGCGGCGCCTGGGCGAGATCGGCGCGCGAGGCGTGCAGGCGGGCGTGACCGCCTTCGGCGCGATCACCTTGATCGCCTGGCTCATCGGCCTGTTCGCGGGGGAGCGCCTGGAGCGGCTCGTCGGCCGCCTCGAGGCCATGGCCGCGGACCCCCAGAACTTCCGCCGCCTGGGCGGCGAGGGCGGGAGCGACGAGGTGTCCCGCCTGACGACCGCGTTCAACCGCATGGGCGTGAGCCTCAAGGCCGAGACCCGCCGCCGCCGCGTTCTCGAGGCGGAGAAGCGCGAGCTCGCGGCGATGCTCGTGCACGACCTCAAGACCCCGATGACCGTGATCCGCTCCGGCCTCACCCTCCTCTCCGATTTCGCCACGAAGGGCGGCAAGCGCGAGCACAACCGCACGTTCGAGCTGCTCGAGATGTCCACGGCCCGCCTTCAGCGCATGGTCGAGGACGTGCTCCAGCTCGCCAAGCTCGAGGAGATGTCGGGGCTGTCCTACACGGAGCTCGTGGAGATGAGCGTCCTGGCCAGGGCCTGCGCGAAGGATTTCGGCCTGATCGTCGCCGACCGCAAGCAGAACCTGGACGTGATCCTGCCCGACGACGCCCCCCCGCCCGTCCTCGGCGACCCGGCGCTGCTGCGCCGCGTGCTCGACAACCTCGTGCACAACGCGGTCGAGCACACGCCCGCGGGCGGGCGCATCCTGATCAACGTCCGCGCGGAGGGCCCGGACAAGGTGCTCGTGGAGGTCAGCGACTCGGGGCCCGGCGTGCCGCCGGAGGCGCGCGAGCAGCTGTTCCTGAAGTTCTTCCAGAAGGACATGAAGCGCCATGTGGGCAACGTCGGCCTGGGCTTGGCGCTGTGCGAGAAGGTCGTCTCCCGCCACGGCGGCGCGATCGGCGTCGGCGACGCCGAGCCGAAGGGCGCCCGCTTCTACTTCACCCTTCCCGTCGCGCCCGAGCCAGAAGCCGTCTGACCGAGCGCATCGGCAGGCCGGTGACGTTGTCCCGGTCTCCGACGATGCGCTCCACGAGCGGATCATGCCGGTCCTGGACCGCGTAGGCGCCCGCCTTGTCCATGTGCTTGCCCGCCAGGCGCCGCAGGCTCTCCGCGTCGAGGCGGCGGGCGTAGACTCTGGTGACGGCGACGTCGGTGTACACGCGGCGGCCGATCGCGAGGGCGGTCCCGGTGTAGACGCGCTGGGAGCGCCCCGACTGCAGCGTGATCATGCGCACGGCGTCCTTCAGGTCCTTGGGCTTGCCGAGGATTTCCCCGGCGCAGACGACGATGGTGTCCGCGCCGAGCACCGGATGGCCGGGGTGGCGCCGGGCGACGTCCAGCGCCTTCAGCCTCGCGAGCTTCACGACGTGCCGCCGGGGGTTCTTCTCGGCGATGTTCTCGTCCACGCCGCTCGGGTCGACGGTGAAGCTCACGCCGGCGGCCCGCAGGATCGCGCGGCGCCGGGGCGAGGCCGAGGCGAGGATCAGCTTCAAAAGAGGTCCGTGTAGTCGCCCCATTTTTCCGTGCGCACGCTTTGGGGCGGGACGCCGAGGCGCTCGAGCCCGTCGCGCAGCTCCTGGACCATCTTGTTCGGCCCGCACAGGTAGTACACCGCGGCGGGGTCGTTCGCGGCGGCGAACACCGACGCCGCCGACCAGCGCCCGATCTCCCCTTCCCAGCCCGATCCGGCGCCGGGCTGCGTGACCTTCTCGTGGACGTCGACGCCGTTCTTGCGCCAGCCGTCGTATTCGTGCTTGTACAGCAGCCCTTCCGGCGTCTTGGCCGAGCAGCACAGCGTGATCCGGCTGTCCGCGTGCATCCCGATCTTCAGCAGGCACATCGCCCGGAACGGCGTCAGGCCCGTGCCGCCGGAGACCAGCACCGCGTGGCGCTCCGAGCCGTCGTAGAACCATTTCCCGAACGGGCCGCGCACGGCCAGCCCGCCCTCGGCGTGCGGCTTGAGCTCTCCGAGCCTCGCGGAGAACGCCCCGACCATGCCCACCGTCACCTCGAAATACTCCTCCTCCGTGAGCGGCGAGGAGCAGATCGAGTACGCGCGCCAGGTCTTGGGGTCGTCGGCGAAATGGAACATCAGGAACTGGCCGGGCGTGAAGCGGAAGCCCTTCGGCGACGCGAAGCGGAAGGTGCGCACGCCGGGCGCCTCCGCGCGGGCCTCCAGGAGGACGGGCCAGAACGTCGGGTGAGCGGGCTTCGTCATGTCAGCTCGCCCGCGAGCCAGCGGAGGTAGGGCTCGGCGCCGCCGGAAACGTCGAGGGCGAGGACCTCGGGGACCGCGTAGGGGTGATTCGACGCGACCCAGCGCTTGAGCGCGGGGAGCTTCGCCGCCGAGGTCTTCGCGACGAGCAGGCATTCCGCGTCGCGGCACGCCTTCCCCCGCCAGCGGTAATGCGAGATCACGCCGGGAACGACGTTGACGCAGGCCGCGAGCCTCTCCGCGACCAGGCCGCGCGCCACGGCCTCCGCCCGCCTTCCGCGCGGGGCGGTCATCAGCACGACGCGAAAGGGTTTCGCCAAGGCCGGCCCTAGCGGTAGGTCAGGGATCCGACGACGTGGATCTTCAGCATGTTGGACGCCTTGTGCTTCGCCGTGCCGCCGGCCGTGACGAGCGTCGTCTCCCCCTGCTTGACGACGCCGCTCTTCAGCAGGATGCGCTCGCCGTAGCCGAGCATCTCGTCGGTGGTCTTGCCGAGCGGGCAGATCATCGGCGCGATGCCCCAGTACAGCGCGAGCTGGTTGTACGTGGCCTTCAGCGGCGTCATGCCGACGATCGGCGCGTACGGGCGGTACTTCGACATGATCCGCGCGGACCAGCCGGTCATCGTGTAGACGATCACCGCCTTGGCGCCGGTGACGTCGCAGGCGTCGTGCGTCGCGCGCGCGAGCGCGTGCGCGAAGCCCGTCTCCGGCGAGTCGAGCAGGCCGTGCGGGATCATGCGGTAGCGGAAGTTCGACGCCTCGGCGCGGCGGATGATGTCGGCCATCACCGTGACGGTCTCGACGGGGTAGAGGCCGACGGCGGACTCGCCGGACAGCATGACCACGTCGGCGCCGTCGTAAATCGCGTTGGCCACGTCGCTCGCCTCGGCGCGCGTCGGCTGGGCGTGGCTGATCATGCTCTCGAGCATCTGCGTGGCGACGATCGAGAGCTTGCCGGCGTCGTTGGCCCGGCGCACGAGCATCTTCTGCAGGGCGGGCACCTCGGCGGCGGACAGCTCGACGGCCAGGTCCCCGCGGGCGATCATGATGCCGTCGGCGGCGTCGAGGATGTCGTCGATGCGGTCGACGGCCAGCGGATGCTCGATCTTGGCGATGATGCGCGTCGGCGCGCCGGCCTTCTGGATCAGGCGGCGGGCCTTGAGGATGTCGTCCGGCGAGCGCACGAAGGACAGCGCCACGTGGTCGATGCCGCACTTGAGGCCCATCTCGAGGTCGCGCAGGTCCTTCGGCGTCAGCGCGGGCAGGTCGATGTCGGCGCCGGGCAGGTTGATGCCCTTGTGCTCCTTGAGCTTGCCGCCGATGACGATCTCGCAGTCCACCCAGTCCGTCCCGGTCTTGATCACGGAGAGGACGATCGAGCCGTCGTCGAGGCGGATCTCCATCCCCTTCTTCACCGTCTGCGGGAGCTTCCGGAAGCTCGTGGAGAACTCCTCGGCCGTGCCGGGGATGTCGGCGACGCTGATGCGCGTGCGCGCGCCCTTCTTCAGGTCGATCGGCTCGCCGTTGCGCAGGCGGCCGACGCGCAGGCGCGGCCCCTGCAGGTCCATGACGACCGAGCAGGCGCGGCGGCTCTGCCGGGACATGGAGCGGATCAGGTTGACGTTCTTCTCGAGCTCGCCGAGCGAGGCGTGGGAGCAGTTGAGGCGGAACGCGTCGACGCCGGCGGCGAGGAGGTCGAGCATCATCGCGGGCTTGGCCGAGACGGGGCCGAGGGTGGCGAGAATCTTGGTGAGCTTGGGGCGGGTGACCGGCGGCTTGTGGGTGGACATTAGCGGTGGAGTACCTTCCTTAAATTGGCGGCGTTCGCGGGCGATACGACGCCCTTCTCCGTGACGATCGCCGTGACGAGGGAGTGGGGCGTGACGTCGAAGCCGAAGTGGTGGGCCTTGGCGTCCCGGGGCGCGATCTTCACGCCGAAGATCTCGACGACCTCCTGGATGGAGCGCTCCTCGATCGGGATGTCGTCGCCGTGCTTCGTCGAGAGGTCCACGGTGGTGCTCGGCGCGACGACGTAAAAGGGAATTCCGTGGTGCTTGGCGAGGATGGCCAGGCCGTAGGTGCCGATCTTGTTGCACACGTCGGCGTTCGCGGCGATGCGGTCGGAGCCGACGATGACGGCGTCGATCTTGCGCGTCTTCATCAGGTGGGCGGCCATGTTGTCGGTGATGAGGGTCGACGGGATGCCGGCCTCCATCAACTCCCACAAGGTCAGCCTCGCGCCCTGCAGATAGGGCCGCGTCTCGCACGGATACACGTGCTTGACCTTGCCCGCCAGCCAGCCGGCGCGGATCATGCCGACGGCGGTGCCGATCCCGGCGGTGGCCAGGGCGCCGGCGTTGCAGTGCGTGATGACGCTGGACCCGCGGCGCAGCAGCGCCGCGCCGAGGGTCGCCATGCGGGCGTTGAAGCCGAGGTCGTCCTCGTAGTACTTCACCGCGGCGGCGGCCATGCGCTTGCCGAGGGTCTTCTCGGGGCCGGCCTTCGCCACGGCCAGCATGTGGTCGAGGGCGTGCATCAGGTTGACGGCCGTGGGGCGGGCGCGGCGCAGGACCGGCTCGGCCTTGAGGACGTCGGAGAGCTTGTTGCGGCGCGCGGCGAGCGCCATGCCGTAGGCGGCGGCGCAGCCGATCAGCGGCGCGCCCCGCAGGACCATGTCCTTCGTCGCCTTGGCCACGTCGGCGGCGGTCCGGCAGGCCGCGTACTTGACGGTTCTCGGCAGGAAACGCTGGTCGAGGACGATGAGGCGGTTCCCTTTCCAGACGATGTGCTTGATCGGATCTTCGTGCAGCGGCTTCTTGGCCATTCTTTTTGGAGAACGATTATAGCTTTTATGCCCGGCGCCGTATAAACGCGACGAGGGCGAACAAGGCATGCGGCCTTGTTCGCCCTCGATCAACGCCCAATCGCGGCTCTTTTAGGGAATGGAATCCATTACCCGCTTGAGCTGCTCTTCGGTCTTGCCCACGATCTCGACCGTCTTCTCGCGGCCGTTGGCCCCGCGAAGAATGCTGACGCGCTTGCCGGGAACCTCGAAGAACTCGGCGAGGTAATCCTTGAGCGCGGCGTTGGCCTTCTCGTCCACCGCCGGGGCGGCGACCTTCACCCGCAGCACGCTTCCGATGCGGCTGACCACTTCGTTGTCCATGGCGTTGGGAATGACGCGCACTTTCACGATCATGCAGGGGCCTCCTTGGATGTCGGACTAGGGTGCAAAAATTTGTGTGCCGACGC
>JAMPYD010000092.1 GCA_023700845.1 Elusimicrobiota bacterium
CCTTCTGCGCCTCCATGATGTCGTCGATGTAGGCGTAGTTGCCGTTGCCCTTGTCGGCGAGCTGCTCCATCTTCGAGTCCTGGTAGTTGCCGGTGCCGACGCCGAGCACGGTGAGGAACACGCCGTGCTCCCGCTTCTGCTCGATGAGGCGCGTCAGCTCCCCGTCGCTGGTGACGCCCACGTTGAAGTCCCCGTCGGTGGCGAGGATGACGCGGTTGTTCCCCTTCTTGATGAAGTGGTCCTGCGCGGTCATGTACGCGAGCTGGATGCCCGCCCCGCCCGTGGTCGAGCCCCCCGCCGAGAGGCGGTCGAGCGCCGCGATGATGTCCGCCTTATTGGCTCCCGAGGTGGGCGGAAGGACGAGCCCGGCCGAGCCGGCATAGGTCACGATCGAGATGCGGTCCTCTTTGCGCAGCTGCTCGACGAGGAGGCGCAGCCCGCTCTTTACGAGGGGAAGCTTGTCCTCGTCCATCATGGAGCCGGAGGTGTCGACCAGGAACACGAGGTTGTTCGGCGGCAGGTCGTCCGTGGCGATCGACTTCCCCTTGAGGCCGACGCGGACGAGCTTGTGCTCGCCGTTCCAGGGGCAGGCCGCGACCTCGGTGGTGATCGAGAACGGATGCTCGCCCTGCGGCTCGGGGTAGGAGTACTTGAAGTAGTTGATGAACTCCTCGAGTCGAACGGCGTCCTCCGGGGGCATGCTCCCGCCGTTGAGGAAGCGGCGCGCGTTCGCGTAGGACGCCGCGTCCACGTCGATGGAGAAGGTCGACAGCGGATGGTCAGAGGCCTTTTTGAATGTGTTCTCCTCGATGAACGCGTACCCTTCCCGATCGACGGGCTCGGCGGACGCCTCGCGGCTCGCGGCACTCTTGAGAGTCTCTTTATAATCCCGGGCGCCGCCCAGGGCTCCGAATTTCTTGCCAAAGACGAGCGCCGATGGGTCTCGAGGATTGAGCGGCTGAACGACGTCGCCGGCCCCGCCGAGCGCGCCTCCGGACGCGATGTTATTGTTCCCGCTCTCGTACGGGGAGCTCCCGGAGCCGAACAAGTTGCCGGAGCTCCCTCCGCCCTCGCCCGACAGGCTTGCGGTGCCGCTGATCATGGACAGCAGGTTCTGCTCCTCAGAGGCGATCCACTTCATCGCGAAGGGCGCCAGGATCAGGGCGAGCGACGCCGCCGCCAGCACGAGCGGGCGCACGCCCACGCGCAGCAGGAGGCCGCGCAGGCGGCTCTCCTCGGCCTTGGCCAGGATCTTGGCCTTCGCCGGGTGCTTGCTCCGGCTCTCCGCGCTGTGGTCCAGCGCCGCGAGCCTCGCCGCGAAGGCGAGGTCCTTGGCGAGCTCCGGATCGAGGTCGGCGGCGACGGGCCGCCCGGCCAGGATATTGTCCAGCTCTTTGCTGAAACGCTCGGCTTCCATGATTTCGTCCATGATCAGGCCTCCAGCGCGGGAAAATTCTTGCGCAGCTTGCGGATCGAGCGGAACAGGATCACGGCGACGTTCGACTCGGACAGCCCGAGCAGGTCGCCGATCGCGCGGTTCGTCATCCCCGAGAAGAAACGCAGCGACACCACCTCGCGCGCCTCGTCCTCGAGCCCGTCGAGCGCTTTCGTCAGGAGCCGCTTCTCGTCGGCGGCCTCCGCCTCCTTGGCCGGCCCCTTGGCCGCGTCCGCCGGTTCGATCAGCTCGAGGCTCGACCAGACCCCCCTCTTCTCGGAGCGGAAGTGGTCGGCGACGGAGCGGAAGGCGATGGTGAACAGCCAGGTGCGGCGGTCGCCCCGCTTGGCGTCGAACTTGCCCCAGGCGCGGAAGGCCCGCTCGAAGGTGTCGGCCGCGATCTCGTCGGCCCGGGTCGCGGAGCCGGTGCGGCCGCGCGCGTAGTTGTAGACCCGGTCGAACCAGGCGGCGTAGAACTCGGCGAATTCCGCGGTCGGCTTGTCGCTCATCTCGGTCGGCATGTGACCCCCGTCTGCGGCGTCACTCAGTATTCGCGCCGGGGGCCGGGAGTATTACAGCACTAAACGCCGATCAGGGGGCGGCCGGCTCGCACTTGCGCGTCTGCCCCAGCGGGACCCAGGTGAGCCCCGACGGCTCGCGCCGGCGCGGCAGGGCGCGCAGGCCGAAGCAGCGCGTCGTTCCGGGGGCGTCGCTCTCGAGACGGTAGGTGAGCGTCCACTCGAGGCCGCTGCGCGCGTCCTCGGGGCCGTCGAGAAGGTGGTCGAAGACCTCGGTCGTGACGGGCAGGCCGAAGTACGAGGTGGTTCCCGGCGCGAGGATTTGACCGGGGCCGCTCTCGGCCCGCTCGATGACCTCGCCGCGCACGCGGGCGGCCACGGTCAGGCGCACGCCCTCGGCCTGCGCCTCGGCGTGGTTGCGGCGCAGGACCGAGACGACGTAGCTCTCCCCCTCGACGGGGAACATCGAGCGCGAGCGGTAGGTCGAGATCGTGACCGGTGACAGCGGCACCGCGGCGGGCGCGGACGGCGCGGGCGCCGCAGGCGCGGCGACGGGAAGCGGCGCGGGGGCCGTCGCGGTCGACACGACGGGCGCCGGCGGAGCGGCGGGCGCGGACAGAGTGGACAGGTCGGACGGAAGGCTCGCGCACATCGGCGCGAGCCAGACGACGGTGACGACTGCGATCACGAGCGCGAAAAATTTACCCATGTGCGCGGAGTATACTCGATTTGGGACCGGGATGAAATTGACGGAGGCCTACCGGCCCGGCCGGCTATCCTTGAGGATAGTTCAGAAGCCCGCGGTTTCGCGGACGAAGTACGGCCTCATGTCCTTGAGGTCGTAGTAGATGCGCACGAGGATCTCGGCCAGGAGGCCGATGAGCACCATCTGGAAGCCGATGAGCAGGCAGAAGATCGCGACCTGGAACAGGGGCTGGTCCTTGACGAAGATGCCCAGGTAGAACTTCTTGTACAGGGTGTCGAGGCCGAAGGCCACGCCGAGCAGGCCCATCAGCACCCCTCCCCCGCCGAACAGGTAGATGGGCTTGCCGAGGTAGGAGTCCATGAACTTGACCGTCATGAGGTCGAGCAGGACCTTGAAGGTGCGCGAGATGCCGTACTTGGAGACGCCGCGCGTGCGGGCGCGGTGGTTGACGGGGACCTCGGCCACGCGCGCGCCGAGGAAGCCGGCGAGCGCGGGCACGAAGCGGTGCATCTCGCCGTACAGGCGCAGCGGCCTGAGGTACTCCGCCTTGTAGAGCTTGAGCGTGCAGCCGTAATCGTGCAGATGCACGCCGGTCACGTAGGAGATGAAGTTGTTCGCGATGATGGACGGCAGCTTGCGGTCGAGGAAGCGGTCCTGCCGGTCCTTGCGCCAGCCGGAGACGCAGTCATAGCCCTCGTCGAGCTTGGCGATGAGCTTGGGGACGTCGCGCGCGTCGTTCTGCATGTCGGCGTCGAGGCAGACGATGAGCTCCCCCGAGGCGTGCTGGATGCCGGCGAGCATCGCGGCGGTCTGGCCCGCGTTGCGGCCGAGGCGGACGGTCCTGAAGTTGGGATATTTGGCGACGAGCTTGAGCAGCTCCTCGTAGGAGCGATCCTTGGAGCCGTCGTCGACGAGGATGACCTCGTAGGGCTTGCCCAGCGCGTTCAGCGCGGAGGAGACCTCCTCGCCGAGCGCGGCGAGGTTCTCCTCTTCGTTGTAGACGGGGATCAGGGCCGACAGGTAAGGCTTGACTGTCACGTGGCGGTCATTCTATCGGTTTGCGCGATATGGTTCAATCGGATATATGAAGAAGAAGCCCGTCCTCGTCACGGTGTCCACGGTGATCGAGGCCCCCCCCCGCCGCATCTACGACGCCTGGCTCATCCCCCAGAACGCGAGCAAGTGGCTGTTCGCGACCCCGACCGGCGAGATGGTGCGCGCCGACATCGAGCCTCGCGTGGGCGGGACGTTCACCTTCACCGACCGCCGCGACGGCGAGGACGTCGTGCACACCGGGCGCTATCTGGAGCTGGTGCCCGGCAAGAGGCTCATGTTCGCGTTCAAGGTGCCCAAGTACTCGAAGGCCGAGACGACGGTCCGCGTCGAGATAACCCCCCAGAGCGGCGGCTGCCGCGTCGTCCTTAATCACCAAGGCGTCCCGGCGGACCAGGCGGAGGCCGCGCGCGAAGGCTGGGTCAAGATGCTCGAGGCGCTGGCGAGAGAGACGAAGGCCTGAGCGAAAAAAAGAAGGCCGGCGCTCTCGCGAGCGCCGGCCTCTTTTTTTGAGGAGCGAGCTTAGACGTTGACCGCCACGCCGCCCATGTTCTTGACGATCGCCTGGCCGAACTCGGAGCACTTGATCTTCGTCGCGCCCGTCATCTGGCGCTCGAAGTCGTAGGTCACCGTCTTCGCGGCGATGGTCGCCTCGAGGCCCTTGATGATGAGGTCCGCGGCTTCCTGCCAGCCCATGTGCTCGAGCATCATCACGCCGGAGAGGATGAGGGAGCCCGGGTTGACCATGTCCTTGTTCGTGTACTTCGGGGCGGTGCCGTGCGTCGCCTCGAAGATCGCCACGCCGTCGCCGATGTTGGCGCCCGGTCCGATGCCCAGGCCGCCGACCTGCGCGACCGCCGCGTCGGACAGATAGTCGCCGTTGAGGTTGGGCGTCGCGATGACGCTGTACTCGTCCGGGCGCAGCAGCAGCTGCTGGAAGGTCTGGTCGGCGATGCGGTCCTTGATGAGGACCTTGCCGGCCGGCATCTTCCCGTTGAGGTCGTCCCACAGCTCGGCCTCGGTGACGATCTGGTCGCGGAACTCGGCCTTGGCCACTTCATAGCCCCAGTCGCGGAAGGCGCCTTCGGTGAACTTCTGGATGTTGCCCTTGTGGACGATGGTCACCGACGGCTTCTTGTGCGCGATCGCGTACTTGATCGCCATGCGGATGAGCCGCTGCGAGCCGGTGCGGGAGATCGGCTTGATGCCGATGCCCGAGTCGGGGAAGGGCACCTTCGCGCCCATCTCCTTGGTGAGGAAGTCATAGACCTTCTTGGCCTCCGGCGTGCCTTCCTGGAACTCGATGCCGGCGTAGATGTCCTCGGTGTTCTCGCGGAAGATGACGATGTCGAGCTTCTCGGGATTCTTGACGGGGCAAGGGACGCCTTTGAACCAGCGCACGGGGCGCACGCAGGCGTACAGGTCGAGCTTCTGGCGCAGGCCGACGTTGACCGAGCGGAAGCGGGGCGTGATCCACTCCGACTTGCACTTCGGGCACGTCGCCGGGCGGTCCATCAGCTCGGCGGCGCAATCGAGGCAGACGAACTTGAAGGAGCCGGCCGGCGTCGTCAACGGGCCCTTGAGGCCGACGCGGTATTCCTTGAACGCGGCGACGGTCTCCTCGGGGAGGACGGTGTCCTTGTCGTAGTTCTTCAGCGCGGTGAGGCCGGCGTAGACCTCCATCCAGGCGATCTTCTTCTTGCCGCCGTAGGCCTTCTCGACGGCGCCGTCGAGGACGATCTTGGTGGCCTTCCAGAGGTCGAGGCCGGTGCCGTCGCCGGGGAAGTATGGGATGATCGGATTGTCGGGGACCTCGAGCTTGCCGTTCTTGTAGCCGATCTTGGTGCCGGTCGCGGGGACGGTGTACTTGGCCATTTGTTCCTCTCTAATGTGACGGAAATAAGACTGTGAAGCTACACGTGTTGCAACGCTTTGGCCGCTGCCTTTATGGCGCCGAGCGCGGCCTCGTACATGTCTGAAACGGTGCCCGAATTGTCCGAGTGCGAGAAGTAGATCGGCGCCATGTCCCGCTGCGTCACCGGCTGCAGGCGGGTGAAGGAGCCGGGAGCCGACATCGGCATCGGATGGCCGCGCCGGTAGACCCGGACCTCGCGCAGGTGGTCGGCCCAGCCCGGGAACATGGCGATGAGCTCGTTGGCGGCCGCGTGCGATTCCGCGAGGACCTCCTCGTCGTCGAGCAGGTCGGCGCGCGCGGCCTCGATCTTGGGGGCGTAGACGGTGATGACCTGCTTGCGGTTCAGGTCCCCCCCGTCGGCGTGAGTGACCCAGTCGGCGGGGATGAAATCGGTGAAGTGGCGGGCGCCCACGGCCCAGTTGTCGTAGTTGAGGTTCCAGACGACCTTGTCGAAGCAGAGGTTGTAGACGAGGTAGGGCGCGTAGCGCATCGCGGCCATGGCCTTCTTCTGCTCCTCGGGGATATCGGCGACGACGTGGCGGGCCATGAACTTGGGGATGGCCATGACGACGGCCTTGGCCGAGACCGTCTCGGGGCGGCCGTCCTTCATGAAGCTGACGAGCACGCCCTTGCCCTCGCGCCGCACCGCGAACACGGCGGCGCCGGTGATGAAGCGCTTCTTCTTGTCCTCGGGGAAGCCGGCGAAGAGCTGGCGGGTGACCATGCCCAGGCCGCCCTCGAAGGTGCGGCGCTCGCAGGGGGCCCACTCATGGGCGGCGTGGAGGCCGATCAAGGCGGAGGTGTCCGCGGTGCGCGCTCCCCAGTTGGAAGGGCCGAAGGTGTCCCAATACTGCTGGACGCGCGGGTCGTAGCCGGAGAACAGGCCGGAGAAGGCCATCCCGTCGAGCTTCGTCGCGTCCTTGACGCGGTCGAGCTTGGCGGTGTCGCGGATGAAGCGGCGGAAATCGTCCTGCACGGACTTCGGATAAGGGAGCTGGGCGTAGCTCGGGAAGTCGGGGTCGCTGTTCCAGAAGTCCTTGATCCATTTGCCGTCCCAATGGGCGGAGTCGTTGCCCTTGATGATGGGAGGATTGATGCCCCAGCGCTTGAACAGGGCGCGGACCTCGTCGTTCTCGAGGGAGAGCCAGGCCGAGCCGGTGCAGTAGTCCAGGCCCTCCCAGGTCTCGGTCCAGCAGTTGCCGCCGACATGGTCGTCCTTCTCGAGGAGCAGGAAATCGCTGCCGAAGCAGCGCTCCGCCGCGGCGAGGCCGGAAGGGCCGCCGCCGACGACGACGACGTCCAGGGAGCGGGAGGGCGGCGGGAGGCTGCGCAGGAGGCCGTCGCGGACGTCGTGGCAATCCTTGTTGCGCTCGCTGCCGAGGGTCGCGGCGGGGACGGACGGGGCGGACGCGCCTGACGGCTTATCCTTGCTCCCGGGCCCGCAGCCGAACGGGGACGCCGTGGCGGCTCCGGCAAGCACCCATTTGATGAAGGAGCGGCGCGAGATGTCCATCCCGCGGATTAAAGCAATTTTGAGGCGGCGAGGAACGACTCTGCGTCGCGTTTTCCCTGCTCCAGCATCGCGGCGAGGCCGGCGGCGCGGAAGTCGAGCATCATCGGCTCGAGGC
>JAMPYD010000093.1 GCA_023700845.1 Elusimicrobiota bacterium
CCTTTATCCAGGCTGCGGTTGCTGATATACAGCTTGCCCGCGCCTTTCGATCGCAGGTGCCGCACCGAGGAGGCGGCCATGGTCCCCGCGCCGAAGACCACCACCACGCGCTCCTTCAAATCGGAGAAAATGCTGCGCGCCATCATCGCCGCCGCGCCGCCGATGGAGGCGATGCCGCCGACGATGCGCGTCTCGTTGCGGACCTTCTTGCCCACCATCAGCGCGCGCTGGAAGGACAGGTGGCCGAAGCGGTTGGCCGTCTTCTCGGCGCAGGCGCCCTGATAGGCGGCCTTGCACTGGCCCAGGATCTCGGTCTCGCCCATGATCCAGGAGTCCAGGCCCGCCGCGACGCGGAACAGGTGGCCGACGGCGTCGGCGCCGCGGTGGATGAACAGGGATTCGCCGATGTCGCGCCCGGCGCGGAGGTTGAGCCACGCCAGCACGGCCTGCTCGCCGTCCTTGTCGGGCTGGAAGTAGACCTCGAAGCGGCTGCAGGTGGAGAGCACGACGACGCCCTTCTGACCGGTGGCCTCGCTGATGACGGCGTTGATGCGCCCGGCTTCCTCGGGCTTCGGGGAGATCGCCTCACGAATTTCGACGGGAGCCGTCGAGTGGTTCAGTCCGACAACCATCCATTCGTTCATCATCGTGAACGATGACATGGCAACGAAAATGCCACCTCATTGTCATGAAAAAACGAATATAGGCCCTCTAAAGGCCGAAAATCCCCGTAAACGCGACCCCGGTGCGCGATTGCGCGCAGGCCCGCCTCAGCGGCGGTGGCACTCGATGCAGACTTCGTGGCGGACGCTGCCCCCGGAGGCGGGGCTGACGTCGTGGGTGGAATGGCAGGAAATGCAGGCGACCATCCCGTCCTCCAGGATGATCCGGGGATTGGATTCCGGATCGTTAAAGGAGCCGGGATTGCCCGTCACGGCGGCGCGGTAGTCGATGCCGACCGGATGGTTCGCGCCGAGATCCGCCCCCCCGCCGGACACCGAGTGGGCGGTGATCGTCGGGGCGATGGTGCCGTCGTGGCAGGACATGCACAGATTGGTCTTGACCCCTCCCGCCGCCGCCGAATCCTTCACGAATTGGCCGGCGTCGCTGGTCCCCGCCGTCTGCCACAGCGGGCGCGCGGCCTTCGTCGCGTGCGAGATGTGGCAGGCGCCGCAGGCGAACGACGCGTGGCCGCCGCTGAGCAGGATGCGGTGCTCTCCGACGGAGTCGCGCAGGTCGCCGATGTCGGCGGGCGGCGGGGACACCCGCGGCGCGCGCAGCACGAGCGCGGCGCCGACGACGGCGAGACAGACGACGGAACGAACGATCAACTGCCGGGGCCAGGGGTTCATAGGGGTGGGCCTCCGACTTCAGTGTAGACCCGACCCTCGTCTTTGTCAATTCCATTTGAGGTTGGTGAAGCCGCGCTGGCCGTAACGTTGCAAGGGAAGCGGTGAGAACTCCTATGCGGCGACTGCGTCCAGGCCGACTGCTCCGGCGTTTGACCGTCGCTTGGCGCGGCGCCTCTCTGGCCCGGCAGACGTTCATCGCCTTCTACTCGTTCACCGTGGCCGTCACGGCGATCACGTTCATGCTGTACGTGCAGGACACGCGCAACAGCGTCCTCGAGATGGAGCGCGCGACGATGCGGACCATGTTCCCCGTCGTCGACCGGGTCATCGCCGATTCGATGGTCCACAATTCGCGCGGCGGGATCGCGCACCTGTTCTCCGTGCACAACAGCCACGGCATGGCCGACCGGATGTTCCTTCTCGACACCGACAAGATGGCCGTCAACACCGACGATCTCGCCGCGGGGGTGAGGCCGCGCCGGGAGGCCCCCCGGGCCTTCGATCCCGACAGGCACATCATCATGGATTTTCCCGTCCAGAATCGCGGCGCCTGCGCGCGCTGCCACGGGGCCGACGCCGGGCCGCTCGGCTACGTCCGCCTCGTCTCGCCCAAGCGCGACCGCCAGATCGCGGCCGAGGCCAACCTCAAGGGCCGCCTCATCATCCTCTTCGCCTCGTTCCTCATCGTCGGCCTCTGGACCTTGATGGTCGTGCGCCGCGTCATCGACGAGCCGATGGGGCGCATCGTCGACGCCATGCACCAGGTCGCCCGCGGCAAGCTCGACACCCGCGTCGACGACCTGCCCTCCGGCGAGCTGCGCTCGATCGCCCGGGGCTTCAACAACATGGTCCGCCTGCTCGAGAAGGACCGCCGCGAGATCGTGGACCTGCACCGCAGCCAGGTCGGCCACATGGAGCGCCTCGCCGCGCTCGGCGAGCTGTCCGCGCACCTCGCCCACGAGGTGCGCAATCCCCTGACCGGCATCAGCTCCGCCATACAGGTCATGCAGAGCGAGATCCCCGACGGCAGCCCCCGCCGCGAGGTGCTGAGCAAGGTCCTCGGCCAGCTCAACCGCATGGAGCAGACGATGGGCAACTTCCTGCGCTTCGCGCGCATGCCCGAGGCCGTCGTGCGCCCCTTCGACCTGCGCGAGCCGCTCGAGCGCATGCTCGACCTCATCGAGGTCCGCCTGCGCACCCAGAAGATCGGGATCGTTCGCGACATCGCGCGCGATCTCCCCCGCCTCAAGGGCGACCCCGGGCAGATCGAGCAGGTCTTCCTGAACCTCTTCATCAACGCGTCCCACGCGATGACCGACGGCGGCACGCTCAGCGTCTGCGCGCGCGCCGAGCCGGACGGCTCCCTGCTCGTCGAGGTCGCCGACACGGGCAAGGGCATCTCGAGCGCCGACCTCGAGCACGTCTTCCGGCCGTTCTTCACCACCCGGGAGAACGGAAGCGGGCTCGGCCTGCCCTTGTCGCGGCAGATCGTCATGGCGCACAACGGCGACATCTGGATCGAAAGCGAGCCGGGCCGCGGCACGAGCGTGTTCGTGCGCCTGCCCGCGGCGAAGGCGGAGGGCTGACATGTCGGCGAAGATTCTCATCGTGGACGACGAAGAGCTGATCCGGTGGTCCCTGTCCCAGGACCTGACGAACTCGGGCTACAAGACCGTCGTCGCCGCCGACCTGGCCGAGGCCGAGGCCGCGCTCGAGGCCGAGAACCCGGACGTCGTCCTCTCCGACCTGCGCCTCGGGCGCGACAGCGGCCTCGACGTTCTCAAGGCCGCGCGCCGCGGCAACCCCGAGCTTCCGGTCATCATCATGACCGCCTTCGCCGACCTGGCCAGCGCCGTCGAGGCCCTGCGCGAGGGCGCCGCCGACTACATCTCCAAGCCCCTCCAGCTCGCCGGCCTCAAGATCACCCTCAAGCGCGTCCTCGAGACCGCCCAGCTCAAGCGCCGCCTCGACCGCGCTCATCAAAAAGGGCTCGACAAGTACAACTTCTCCTCCATCGTGGCCGAGAGCCCCTCCATGAAAGAGGCCCTCGCCATGGCCAAGAAGATCTCGGCCAGCCCCTTCGGCACCGTCCTCATCCTCGGCGAAAGCGGCTGCGGCAAGGACCGCTTCGCCCGCGCCATCCACTACGGCAGCCCGCGCGCCTTCGAGCCGTTCATGGAGATCTCCTGCACGGCCATCCCCGACAACCTGCTCGAAAGCGAGCTGTTCGGCTACGAGAAGGGCTCCTTCACCGGCGCCGTGGGGCAAAAGAAGGGCCTCTTCGAAATCGCCAACGGCGGCACGATCTTCCTCAACGAGATCGGCCACATGCCGATGGCCCTCCAGGGCAAGATCCTGCGCGCGCTCGAGGACAAGACCTTCAAGCGCGTCGGCGGCCGCGACGACATCACCGTGGACGTGCGCGTCATCGCCGCCACGAACGAGGACCTCCCTCGCGCGGTCGCCGAGGGGCGCTTCCGCCAGGACCTCTACTACCGCATCAACGTGCTGACGATCTCCCTGCTGCCGTTGCGCCAGCGCAAGGAGGACATACTCCCTTTGATGGACCGCCTCCTCGCCAAGCTCAGCGCGGAGATGCTCAAGCCCAAGCCCGAACTGTCGCCGGAGACCCTCGAGCAGTTCCAAACCTATAAATGGCCCGGCAACGTCCGGGAGCTTCGCAACGTGCTGGAGAGAATGATGATCCTCGACGAATTGGAGTTCCATCCCGTCGCCGCCGCGCAGCCCGCGCACATCGCGCGCGCCCAGGCCGCGGCGGAGGCGCCCGCGCCCGCGAAGGCGGATGACGGGTCCGTCACCTTGCCCGCCGACGGCATCCGCCTGGAGGACGTCGAAAAAGACCTCGTCGTCCAGGCCCTCAAGCGCAGCGGCGGCAATCAGCAAAAGGCCGCCCAGTCGCTGGGGCTGTCGCGGGACGCCCTGCGCCGGCGCATGGAGAAATTCGGTCTTAAGGAGGCGATCGGGGCTTTGCTGATGCTCGCCTTCCTCGCGGGCGCCGCCTCCGCCCAGGGCTGGTTCGGCAAGAGCAACCCGAAGGACAAGTTCCGCTCGGCCAACGAGGAGAAGGCCAAGCCGATGATGGAGAAGGCGGGCGCGCACGCGCCGGTGCTGTCGGGCGAATGTTCAAAATGCCACGCCGACCCGAAGGACCCGGCCAAGCTCACGATGGAGCTCAAGCCGCTGTGCCTGTCCTGCCACGCCGGCAAGGCCGAGGAGATGAAGAAGGCCAACGTTCACTCCGCGTTCAAGGACATGGACTGCAACACCTGCCATCAGCCGCACTCCTCCGACAACGCGCCCCTGCTGATCTCGCCGGTCAACGAGCTGTGCGCGACCTGCCACGATCCCAAGGACGAGGCGATCGCCAAGTCCCACTTCGGCGTCAGCGCCTTCGAGGGCAAGTGCGTCGACTGCCACAACCCCCACGCCTCGAAGAATCCGAAGCTCATCCTCGAGGCGAAGGAGCATATTCCCTTCGGCTCGCGCTCCTGCGAGATGTGCCACGCGAAGACCGGCTCTGATGGTAAACCGGCACTCAAGACTATGCCTTCAGATTCCTGCTTCGTCTGCCACTCCAACTTCCGCAAGCTGGGGACGAGCGCCGTCGTCCATCAGCCCTTCTCCTCCGGGGACTGCACGACCTGCCACAATCCGCACGTGAGCAAGCGCGTCGCCTTGGTCCGAAAGCCGCTCGCCGACATCTGCTGGAACTGCCACGACGCCGACACGCTCAAGGACGCCCATCCCGTGTCGCGTCACCCGACCTCGAAGGACGGCAAGACCGACCCGCGCCGCGAAGGCAAGCCTTTCGACTGCGCGTCCTGCCACGAGCCGCACGCCGGACAGAACCCGAAGCTCATGCGCGGCGATATCTTCACCCTGTGCGCGGAGTGCCATAAAAAATGAAAACCATCACGCTGACCCTCGCCGTCATCCTGGCGGCATGCGCCGCCAAAGCCGCCGCCGCCCCGTCCTCGGGAGCGGAGCCGCCGGCCGTTTCGACCCGCACGAGGGAGCTCGTCTGGCCCCCGCCGCCGGATAAGCCGCGCATACGCTACGTGCGCACGATCAAGAGCGCCGACGATATAGCCCCCAAGGTCGAGAAGAAAAAAGAGGGCTTCTTCGCCAGGCTCATCGCCATGTTCTCGGGCGGCAAGGTCACCCCCGACATCTTCAATAATCCCTACGGCATCTGGAGCCATGAAGGCAGGATATACGCCACCGACACGGGCGCCCAGCATCTGACGGTCGTCGACCCGAAGGCAGGGACCTTCCGCTACATGGGCGACCGCGGCGAGGACAGCTTGAAGTCTCCGGTCAGCGTCGCGGTCGACGACGCGGGCATCGCCTACGTCTCGGACACGAGCGAGGGAGCGGTCAAGGCCTATTCTCCCGACGGGAAGCTCCTGTGGAAGTCGGAGGGAGCGGGGGGCGGGGCGGGCAGGCTCAACCGGCCCGCCGGCATCGCCCTCACGCCGTCGGGTGAGCTCCTGGTCGCCGACAGCAGCAACCGCCGCATCGTGCTGCTGGGCAAGGACGGGAATTTCATCCGGGAGATGTGCGTACACGCCAAAAAAGAGTATTACGCCCTGCCCAACCCCAACAACGTCTGGGCGTTCCCGAACGGCGACTTCATGGTCAGCGACCCCTTGGCCGCCCGGGTCCACATCTTTTCCTCCACCGGAGCCGCCATCGGAGGCTTCGGCGAGTCCGGAGACGCTCCGGGCTACATGTCCCGGCCGCGCGGCATCGCCGCGGACTCCGACGGCAACATCCACGTGGTCGACGCCCTCTTCTCCAGGGTCCAGGTCTTCGACCGCGCGGGTCAGCTCCTGGTCTGGTACGGCAGCCCCGGCGACGTCGCCGGCCAGCTCAACCTGCCGGCGGGGATTTACATCGACAAGGACGGCATGATCTACGTCGCCGACACCAAGAACAAGCGCGTCGGAGTCTACCAATACATCACGTACCCGGAGGAAAAGCCCTCCGCCGCCCCGCAGGAGACAAAATAGCCATATGCGCGCAATCGCGCACCCCGGGCGCGGCACCGCGCTCGGGGGTCACAAAAAGAAGATTTAAACGTCCCTCCGAAGAGAAATCGCTGGCCGGTTCGTTGCCATCGGTGGTGTAGGCGAGTAGTCGCCGTCGCAAAATCTCAGGAGGAAAAAAATGAAATCCATGTTCAAACTGGCGGGACTGCTCATCGCGAGTCTCGTCCTCGTTGGAAAGGTTCATGCGTCGGCCGCGACCGGCATGAACGTGATCGCGGACTCGAAGCATGACTTCACGCTCACCTACACGGGCGGCGGAGCCGGAGCCATCAACCAGTGCTCGACCTGTCATGAAATGCACAAACCCGTCAAGATGAAGCCCCTTTGGGCCCGTCAGAACCCGGACAAGAACCTCACCTGGAAGGTGAAGAGCGGCATCCTGCCCGTGGAGTACACCAACACCGCGTTCGATGCCGACCCCATCGTGGCCTCGACGGCGGCCGGTTCGTTGATCCCGGCTTGGGCCTTCGTGGACAGCCGCTCCGGCCTGTGCTTGTCCTGTCACGACGGCACGCAGACGGTCAGCGACGGCGGGATGATCACGGGACGCGCCAACCTGGCGATCGCCCCCGGCGACCTGTCCCAGAACCACCGCATCGGCAATGAGCGCACGGCGGTGAGCAAGTACGGCACCGTGACCGATGCCTCGATGAAGGCCGGCGACGCCGTCAGCATCACCAACGTCAACGGCATCGTCAAGACGCGCTACTTCGTCGGCTGCACGACCTGCCACAGCATGCACAGCAGCCCCATGGAGAACCG
>JAMPYD010000094.1 GCA_023700845.1 Elusimicrobiota bacterium
CGCGATCGCGCGCGAGGGCGGGATGTAGCTCATGTTGATCTTGTTCATCAGCATGCCCGCCCCGATGCCGATGAACGGCATCTTGCCCGTCAGCATCTCGTAGGCGCACACCGCCAGCGAGTACACGTCGGACTCCTTGCGCACCACGCCCTGCTCCTGCTCGGGCGCCATGTACGGCGGCGTGCCCACGACGGTGTTCGTCATCGAGTAGCGCGTCAGCGCGTCCTTGGCCATGCGCGCGATGCCGAAGTCCATCACCTTGACCTGCCCCGCGCCCGTCAGCATCACGTTCGAGGGCTTCATGTCGCGGTGGATCACGCCGCGCGAGTGCGCGTAGGTCAGCGCCTCGCCCATCGCCCGGGTCACGCGCACCGACTCCGCGGGATCGAGGCGGCCCTTCAGCTGCACCAGATCATGCACGGTCTTGCCGTCCACGTACTCGAACACGAGGTAGACGTCCTCCCCCTCCTCGGCGATCGCGTAGATGTCGACGATGTTCGGATGATGCAGGGAGGCCACCGTCTTCGCCTCGATGATGAAGCGGTCGCGCTCCCGCGCGTTGACGCGCAGCTCGTCGCGCATCTTCTTGATCGCCACGCGCCGTCCGAGCGACCGGTCCGTCCCTTCATAGACCATGCCCATGCCGCCCGCGCCGATCTGCCGCGAGATCTCGTACTGGCCGCGTATCAGGCCCCCGACGTTCCCGGCGACCGAGGCCGGCTGAGCCGTCGCGACGGCGGAATTCGTCGCCGGCGCGGTCCTCCTCGCCTTGGTGAAGACGGAGACGACGGTGTTCTTCAGCGGCGCCAGGACGGTCGACAGCAGGCCCAGGGCGAGGAGCAGGCCGCCGACGGCGCCGGCCCCCACGACGACGCCGAAGCTCTTGCCGCGTCCGGCCGGGGCGGGCGCGGGAGCGCCGCCCTTGGCGCTCTCTCCGGGGAACAGGAACATCACGTCGGCCTCCGACGGCAGCTGCAGCAGGGCCGCGGCCTCCGCGGCCTGCCGGAACCGAGGGTCGAGCGCCGCCGCGCGGTTGATGTCGGCGAGCATCGCCTCGCGCTGTCCGAGGCCGGCCCAGGCGTGCGCGCGATTGGCGTAGCCCCAGGCGCTTTTCGGGTCGGCCGCGAGGATCTGCTCCGAGGTGGCGAGCGCGTCGCGCCAGCGGCGCGTGCGGTTCTGAGCCAGGGCCTGGATGCTGAGCAGGGCCATGTTGCCGGGCGCGAGCGCCAGGCCCGCGGCCGCGTCCTTGATCGCGTCCTCCCAGCGGCCGAGCCGCCCGTAGGCCTGGGCCCGGAGGTTGAGCAAAGCGGGGTTGTTCGGATCCTGATTGAGCGCCTTGGTGAGAATCTCGAGCGCGCCCGTGGCGTCGCCGAGCTTCATCGCGTTCATCGAGGCGGCCCGCGCCTGATCGCCGGCGAGGCGGGCCGCGCCGGCGGCAGCGACCGACGACATCGGTCCGGCGGCGCCGTCGACGCCGCCCGGCTCGAAGCCCGGGGAGCCGAGCGCGGCGGCGTTCGCCTTCGCCGAGCTCGCCCCGCTCGCGCCGACCCCGGCCGCGTCGCCGCGGCCTTTCACCGACTGATAAATCTCCATCGCGCTGCGGTTGGACGCGTCGAGAGCCAGCGCCCTCTGGGACAGCGCCAGCGCCTCCGCGTAATTCCGGCTCGCGAGCGCGTCGATGCCGCGGGTCGCGAAGATCTGGGACACGCCCGCCGGGGACACGATCGAGTCGATCACGCTCCCGCCGGAGCCGCCCGACCCGGACCCTGTGCCCGGCTTCGGCCAGTTGCCCGTGGGGCGCGAGGGACGCGGGGGGCGGACTCCGCCGCCGCCGTTGTTGCCGCCGCCGTTGTCGCCGCCGCCGTCGCCGCCGTCGGGAGGCTGGGGAGCCGTGGGATCCAGCACGTACTTCGCGGACGCCTCCGCGAGGCGGGCCACGTCCGACTGCACGAGCATCTGCTCGGGCGTCAATCTCGGACCGATCGAGCCGTAGCGCCCGCGGCTCTGCACATATCGCCCGGCGGCGTCATCCGTCGTCTCCGCGCCCGTCTGGCCGGACGCGGGCGGATTGATGCTTTGTTCGATTTGAGCGTTTTCATGCGCCGCCGCGAGGGAAGGATCGGTCGCGGACTCCAGCATGCGCGCGGAGTTCACCCGGATGAAGTTCTGGTCGAAATCGACGGTCGCCTGCTTTTGATTTTGGAGCGTCGCCGTGAAAACGGCCTCGCGACGGGCCTCCGGCATGGCCGCCGACGCGACGACGGCTTTCTTGATCGTCGGGATGAGCACCTTCGTGACCCTCTGCCCGATGTAGTCGAATTCCCAGTCGTTGTATTTTTCCCGCTTCAGCACCGCGTCCGCCTGCGAATCGAACCGCTTGCGGGTCGCGTCGATGTTGCTGATATAAACATCCAGCAGCGGATCCTCCTTATAATCCGTCTTGACCTCCTCGCGAAGCTCCTCGAACTCCCGCCCGGCCCGCTGCTTGACCTCCTTTTTGGCGATGCACTTCCTGCCCCAACAGAACAGGCCCGCCTCGCTGGGCGGCGCGGCGAAGAGAGTCGAGAGGACCGCGAGCGCCGCGGCCGCGTGAACCAGGGGTATCGGTTTCATAAATGCCTCAGACGGGCTTGGGGGACGAGCGCGCCCCGCCGAAGGCGGCCTCGAGAGCGGAGGCGAACTCCTGCGGCGTGCGGTAGCGCTGATCGGGATCGGCCTGGAAGGCCTTCAGGAAAACCTCGTCGAGCGATTCGGGCAGGCCGGCGATCGCGCGCGAGGGCGGGATGTAGCTCATGTTGATCTTGTTCATCAGCATGCCCGCCGCGACGCCGATGAAGGGCAGCTTGCCCGTCAGCATCTCGTAGGAGCAGATCGCCAAGGAATAGACGTCGGACTCCTTGCGCACCACGCCCTGCTCCTGCTCGGGGGCCATGTACGGGGGCGTGCCCACGACGGTGTTCGTCATCGAGTAGCGCGTCAACGCGTCCTTGGCCATGCGCGCGATGCCGAAGTCCATCACCTTGATGCGGCCGTCGCTCGTCAGCATGACGTTCGAGGGCTTCATGTCGCGATGGATCACGCCGCGCGAGTGCGCGTAGGTCAGGGCGTCTCCCATCGCGCGCGTCACCCGCACCGAGTCCGAGGGGCTCAGCCGGCCCTGCGACTGCACCAGCTCGTGGATGGTCTTGCCGTCGACGTACTCGAACACGAGATAGACGTCCTCGCCTTCCTCGGCGATCGCGTAGATGTCGACGATGTTCCCGTGATGAAGCGAAGCCACGGTCTTGGCCTCGATGACGAAGCGCTCCCGCTCCCGCGGGTTGATGCGCAGCTCGTCGCGCATCTTCTTGATCGCCACGCGCCGCCCGAGCGAGCGGTCGGTTCCTTCATAGACCATGCCCATGCCGCCCGCGCCGATCTGGCGGACGATCTCGTACTGGCCCCGGATCACGCCGGCCGCCTCGGCCGCCGGGGCGGCCTCGGGGGTCGCTTCCTCCTCGAGCGCGTGAACGGACGGTCCGCGGCGCGTCGCCTTCGTGAATGCCGAGACCACCGACTCCTTGAGCGGGGCCAGCACGGTCGAGAGCAGGCCCAGCGCCAGCAGCAGGCCGCCGAGCAGGCCCGCGCCCACCACGACGCCGAAGCTCCTGCTCCGCGCGGGCGGCGCGGCGGCGGGCGCGTCCGGGTTCTCGCCGGGGAACATGAACAGGATGTCCGCGTTCGAGGGCAGCTGAAGCCCCGCGGCCTCGGCCGCGGCCTCCTCGAAGCGGGGATCGATCCCCGCCGCGCGGTTGATGTCGGACATCATCGACTCCTTGTCGCCGAGGCCGCCGTAGGCGTAGGCGCGATTGGCGTAGGAGTACGCGTTGCGCGAGTCCGCCTCGATGGCCCCGTTCGAGGTGCCGAGCGCGTCGCGGTACAGCTTGGAGCGGTTCTCCGCGAAGGCCTTGTTGTTGAGCAGGGCGGCGTCCCGCGGGGCCAGCGCGAGGCCCGCGTTGGCCGACGCGATCGCGCGCTTGTAGTCGCCCGTGCGGGCGTAGACGCCGGACAAGAAGTTGTGGGCGCCGGCGTTGTTCGGATTCAGCTCGAGCGCGCGCTGAGCCAGGGCGATGGCCGCGCCGAAATCTCCCAGGGCCAAGGCGCGGCGCGCCTCGTCGAGCTTCTGGTTGGAGGCCAAGGTCGCGGCGGTCGTCATGCCGGGGATTTCGCGCGTGCGGCCCGGATCGAAGCCGCCGAAGCCGGCGGAGCCGCCTCCGCGGTTTTCGTACGCCGCGCCGCCGCCCGAGCCGGAGCCGCCCGAGCCCCCCGACGACGCCAGGCCGGGCGTGGTGCGCCCTTCCGCGGACCGCAGGATGCCCAGCAGATTCTTGTCCCCGGGGTTGAGCTCGAGGCCCTTCTTCGCGTCCTGGTAGGCGCCGTCGTAATCGTGGGCCTCGAGGCGCATCGCTCCGCGCAGGCCCAAGGCCTCGGCGTTGCCGCCGAGGGCGATGGCCTTGTTGAGGGAGGCGAGCCCGCCGGCCTTGTCGCCCTGGCTCAGCTTCTGCTGGGCGTCGAGGCTCCAGTTGTTCGTGTTCTGCGGATTGGACCGGAGCATGTCCGCGATGTGCTTCGGGGAAGGAAACCGGCTCCTGGGATTGACGGGAGGCGGCGGAGCGGGATTGGCCGGATTCACGGGAGGCTTATACGTGGAAATTCTCTCGTCCAATCTCCGGTGCAGCCAGTCCATCGGATTGCCGGTGTGCGGGCTGACCACTCCCGCCGAGGGAGCGTCGTTGTGCCTCATGAGCACCGCGTGGGCCTTTTCGAGGGCCGCCTCGGCCTCCGCCTGTAGCCGCGCGCGGCGCTCCGGGTCCTTGTCCAGCGCGGGATCCTCGTCGGCGACGCGGCGCATGAACTCGGCGTCGATCATGTCCAGGATTCCGTTGTAGCGGGTGCTGTCGAATTTCCGGTCCGGATTTCTGTCCGGACGCCGGTGCAGGTCGGAGATCATCTGGTCGCCGATCGCCGCGTACTTCCCCCCCAGCACCGATCCGTACTGCTGCTGGAATTGCTGGTTCCGGTTGTCGAGCAGCGCCCTGAGCTGGTCCGCCGTCAGGTCGCCCTCGCTCTTTTTTGCGACACCGCCCTGCTGCAAGCCGCCGGACGTGCCGTCTCCGCCCGGCACCGTTTGCCCGCCGACCGCCCCGGTATTTCCGCCGTCCGGCAGCGTATGCGCGCCGCTATGGGCGCCTTGCCCCGCCGTCAGCCCGACGGCCCCCGTTCCCCCGGTTTCGCCGACGAGATGGGCGTGCTCGCCTTTGACCGTCGAATTGGGCGGGGGGCACGAGCGGGTCGGGTTGCCCTTCGCGTCTTTGCCCACGACCGCTTCCACGCCGCCCGGACACGACCCCGCGTTCGCCGACGCGGCCATGGCCAATATCGAGGCCACGGCAAGGAGAGGGATGCCTTTGCTCATACAGTCAGTGTAAGGGGGCCGCCAATTCCTGTCAAGGCGACCGGGCGGGTTTTACCGAGCTTTAACGGCTCGAAATGCCCTCGTAAAACGCGCGGAATTACGCCCGCGACGCGATGACCGCGTCGAGGGCCGCGACCAGCTCGCCGGGGGTGTGGTAGCGCTTCTCCGGGTCGGGGACCAGCGCCTTGGCGATGACCTCGTCCAGGGCCGCCGGCAGCGACGGATTGCGCTGGCTCGGCGGTATGTGTTTGCCGTTGAGCTTGTTGAGAAGCATCGCCGCGCCCCCGCCGGAGAAGGGCAGGTGGCCGGTCAGCATCTCGTACAGGCAGACCCCGAGCGCGTACACGTCCGACTCCCGGCGCACGGTGCCCTGCTCCTGCTCGGGCGCCATGTACGGCGGGGTCCCGACGACGGTGTTGGTCATCGACATCTTCGTGATCGCGTCCTTGGCCTGGCGCGCGACGCCGAAGTCCATGACCTTGATGCGGCCGTCGTCGGTGATCATGATGTTCGACGGCTTGAGGTCGCGGTGGACGATCTGGGCGGCGTGGGCGTGCTCCACGGCCTCGGAGGCGGCGTGCAGGACGCCGCGCGCGGCCTCGAGGCTCAGCGGGCCCTCGGACTTGATCTGGTCGCTGAGCGTGCGGCCGGAGACGAACTCGAACACGAGATAGACCTCGGCTCCCTCCTCGACGATCGCGTAGATGTCCACGATGTTCGGGTGGCGCAGCTGGGCCACGAGCTTGGCCTCGTTGACGAAGCGGCGGCGCTCGTGCGGGTCGATGCGGATCTCGTCGCGCATCTTTTTGACCGCGACGCGCCGCTCGAGCGAGCGGTCCAGCGCCTCGTAAACGACGCCCATCCCGCCCAGCCCGATCTCCTTGATGAGCTCGTACTGAAGCCAGAAGGCCGCGCCGGGATTGACGCCGGCGGGAGCGGCCTCGACCGCCTCCTCGCTGCCCACCGCGTCCGAGGGCGCCAGCACGCGGCGGATGGTCATGTTCACCTTCTCGCGCCAGCTCGCCGACACCACGTGCAGGATGCCGAGCGCGATCAGGATGCCGCCCATGCCCGAGAGCACGGCCAGGCGCGCGAAACGCTTGCCGGCGCGCGGGGGCGGCGGCGGGGCGGCGGCGGCCGTCGCGGCGGCCGTCTCGTCGTCGAAAAGCATGGTCAGGTCCTGGTCCTGCGGCAGCTGCAGGGCGCGCTCCAGGCGGTTCTGGAAGCGCGGATCGAGCGCGGCCGAGCGGCGCAGCGCGTCGAGGGCGCCGGCGCGGTCGTTCATGCCGGCCAGGGCCATCGCCTTGTTCTGATAGGCGTAGGGATTGGACGGGTCGCGCGCCAAGGTGTCCTCGGCGTCCTTCAGCGCCTCCTGGAACAAGCCCTGCTTGGCGAAGGCCCACGAGCGCGTCTGCAGCGCCGGCGCGTTGCCGGGGGCCAGCGCCAGGGCGGCGCTCGCGTCGGTCACGGCGTCGTTGTAGCGGTGCATCCGGTTCGAGGCGATCGCGCGGAAATTCAGGGCCTGGGCGTTGGCGGCGTTGAGCACGATCGCCTGGCTGGCGAGCTGGTGGGCGGTCGGGTAGTCCTTCACCCGCAGGGCAGACGCCGCGTCCTTCGTGATCGAGGCCGAGCGCTCCGCCGCGCCGGGGCCGGCCGCCGCCGCCTGCGCGCGCGCCGCCGCCGCGACCTGCTCGGGCGTCTGCGCCGGGGCCGCGTAGCCGCC
>JAMPYD010000095.1 GCA_023700845.1 Elusimicrobiota bacterium
GGGAGACGGGAGGGGGCGGGTCAGTTGCGGGTGCGTTTCTGGTCCAGCACCCAAAGCCAGGCGTCGCACGTGGCATCGGGGAGGCCGGCGCTGAGATCTTCGAGCTCCTGCGCGGCGAGGAAGAAGCGGAGTGGGTGGAGCGCTTCCTCGAGCTGGGCCGTGGTAGTCGCCGAGCTGACCTTGTGGCGATAGTGGCGGATCCGAGCCGGGATGTCCGCGACGGTGTACGCGTCGGGGTCGGCGGCGGGGCGGAGGCGGTGGCGCTTCACGAGGCACCTCCCTTCGCGGGTGAGGGCTGCGGGAGCGTTGCGGGAGCAGAGGGGCGCGCGGAGCGCTCCCCGATTCGGGCGGAGTGGCTGGTGAGGCCCATGATTCCTGTCATGTTTGGCGAGGAGGGAGCCCCGCCCGGGAAGCAGGAACTTGTCGGCCGCCGGGAACCACCCCAGTCGCGACCTATCCTGAGCGAGGCCCCCAATCTGGCTGCGTTTACCCCCGCGGTGGTTGGCCGCGGTGCTTTTCGGGACCGCGTGGTTCCTGCCGCGCGGCGACGCCCTTCCTTGGCCGTTCTTTCGGCCGTGGCGAGGAAATTCTGCGGGGACGAGGGTCATGGCGAGGCCTCCGCGCCGGCGGCGGCGAGCGCCGCGGCTTTCGCGCCGGACCACTTGGGGCGCTTGGCTTCCTGCGCGGCACTCCACGCCGGGCTCGCATCGGCCTGGGCGAGCAGCTCGCGCTCGCCGGGCGTGAGCTGCGCCTGCAACGCCGCCCAGGTGGGGCCGCTGCGGCGCGCGAGCCGGCCGAAGAGCTTGCGGACGACTGAGCCGCTCACGTGCAGGCGCGCTGCCAGCGCGGTGGTGGTCTCGCCACGGGCATGGAGCGCGCGATAAAACTCGTAAAGGGCAGGGGGCTTGCCAGTGCGGCGGACCATGGTGCGCTTGGGCTGGGGAATACCCGCATTGCCGGTGTCGGCGGCCGGATGGCATATGAGCAACAGCCGCCGCGCATCCGGGCTAAGAACTGGGAGCACACGTTGCCAGGTGTAGATGCCTGACCGGTGACCATTCAGCACCAGCGACAGCCCGCTTCGCGCCACCAGTGCATTGGCGGCGACTTTCGCGACTGATGTTCCTTCCCGGCGGAGCTGGGCGTAAAACGCCCGCAGGGAATCCGACTTCCGGCGGTACACCGGCGGCTTGGGCCGGCGGACGACCACGATGCCATGCCGGCGTTTGTGGCAATCAGCACAGAGCCACGTGACGTCGAGGGGTCGCGAATAGTCCCCATGGTGCGCCTCGACCTCCGTAGCTCCGCAATCGGCGCATGGCTGCTTCACAACTGCGCCGCGGCGCACGTACTGGTTGAGGTAGGAGCGGGCATTGGCCCGGAGCTTTGCCTCCGGCGCTAGTTCGGCATGGCGCTTGCGGTTGCGATTGGCGCAACGCGTGCAGACCGCCCGCCATGGTTTCCGTGGAGCACCACAAGGGCAAGTCCACGTAGAACACTGTTTTTGTTTAGCTGTCTCAATGATGTTCGACATGCGGTGAACGATTCAGAATTCGCGTCGGAAAAAGCGCGCGAGGAGGCGCTCGAGCTTGGCGGTGTCAGTCTGCATGGCCTCGCCGGTGACGGTCGACTCGAGCCACACGCGGCCGTCGGCCTGGTCGCGCAGGAGGAACGCGCCGAGGCGGATGCGCGCGTGGTCCACGTGCGGGGTGAGGTCGCGCGGATCGGCCGTGATCGGGAAGTGGCCGCCGGTGGCCAGGGCGAAGACGAGCCAGACGGTCGCATGACCGACGCGCACGACTTCGCCGTTTTTCAATTCGCGGGCCGGCCAGTCGAGCCGGTCGCCGGGCTTGATTTCGGAAATGTTCATTTTCTCGCGGCCTCGATTTCGTAGAGATTGGCCACGCGCTTCGCGTAGGCGGCGGGGGCGCGGGGATTCCAGCGGCGCGCCACTTCGGCGGCGCGGCCGTGCGGGGTGAAGTGCCGCCAGGCGGCGCCGTGCCGGCGCTCGGCCACGGCGAGCAGCGTGCGCAGGTGGGTGCGGGCGACGAGCTGGGCCAGGACTTCGTTGGTGGTGGCGGCGGCGAAGGGGGCGCGGGTGTACTGGCGCCAGGTGGCGGGCCGGATCTGCCACTGCGAGCGCTCGCCGGCGCGGCCGATCGCGCGGGGGTCGCTCCCGCTCTCGACCGCGGCCAGGGCGCGGAGCAGGGCCTCGATATCCACGCCGCCGATACGCTGGGCGCGCAGGGGCGTGGCGAGGAGCACGGCGCCGGCCAGGGCGGGGCGGAGAAGGCGGAGGCGCTTCATCGGCCGGCCTCCCCGCGCTTGTATCCGGACTTCGGTTTCGTGTGGCCGGGGCGCACGGCGTCGGGGCGCACGAGCTCCTCGTAGCTGCCGAGCTTGCGGTGAAACAGGAGGTCGACCGCGAGATCGGCGGGGCCATTCCGCCGCTTGCCCTGGATGAGCTCGACCTCGTGGGTCGCGAGGGTGCCGTCCTGCTTGGCGCCGGCCTTGCTCTCCTCGGGGGTGTGGATGAGGTGCACGGCATCGGCGTCCTGCTCGAGGGTGCCGGAGTCGCGCAGCTCGGAGACGCGGGGCCGGCGCTTCTCGACGCGCGAGCTGCGGTTGAGCTGCGCCGCCCAGAAGCCGGGCACGTCGAGGCCCTTGTGCAGGAGCTTGAGCGTGCGGCCGATGTAGCTCACCTGCGCCTCGCGGTTGCCGCGAAATTCCTTGCGGGTCTGCACGAGGTGCAGGTGGTCGCCGAGGACGCCGTCGAGCCCGTAGGCCTGCTCGAGGCTGCAACCGGCGGCGAGCTGGCGCTCCCGCACGCGGCGGTTGATGTCGCGGATCTGGCGCTCGATATCCTCGAGGTAGAACTGGTCGTCGTAGATCCAGAGCTGCGTCTCCATGATCGACTCGACCCAGGCGAGCCATTCGTCGAAGCACTGCGCCTTGGCGGGGAAGAGGGTGCGCGTCTCCTCGAGTTCGCGGAGGTTGACGCCGGCAAACATGGCCGCCAGCGCCATCAGCCAGCGGCGCCGGCTGGTCTCGAGGAGGAAGACGACGAAGGTCTTGCCGGCGACGAGATTGTGGGCGACGTGCTGCCGGAGCAGGGTCGACTTGCCGCCGTTGGGCACGCCGGCGAGGATGCAGAGCCAGTCCTCCTCGCGGACGTCGAAGGAGAGGAAGGCGGCCGTGGTGTGGGGCAGGCCGCCGAAGGGGATGGCGCGGGCCTTGTCGAGCCGGCCGTGCATGGCGGCCTGGGCGTAGGCGCGGGCTTCGGCCGCGACTTCGCGCTGGGGCTTGCGGTTGCGGCGCAGGGCAAAGTCGGCGAGGCGCTGGAACTTGGAGGCGTGGCGCCCGAGCAGCTCGTCGAGCCCGCCGGTGTAGCCGTAGGCCTCCTCGCTGGTGGCCGCGGCTTCGCGGATCAGCGCGCGCAACAGGCCCTGCTCGAAAACTTTTTCCAGGAAGAAACCGGCCTGCGCCGTCGTCGGCACCCGCTCGCTGGCCTGGGCGAGGAAGGCGTAGCCGCCGAGGTGCTCGAGCTGGCCCCGCGTCTTCAGCTCTTCGGCCACGGTGTGGACGGCGACCGGAAGTTTTTTGCGCCACATGTCGCGGGCGACGTCGAAGATCAGGCCGTGCCGGGGGTCGTAGAAGGCCTCGGGCGTGAGCTGGATGATCTCGGCGCGGGCGAGCACGTCGGCCGGGTCGAGGAGCAGGGCCGAGAGCAGGTACGCCTCGGCTTCGAGGGAGTGGGGCAGGGGACGGCCCTGGCCTTCGAGCACGCGCCACTTGCGGGCCGGGCGGGAGGACTCGGGCGGTAAGGGGCGCTCGGATACGTCGGCGGGGTTCATGCGGAGGCCACTTTCCGGACGCCGTCGTCGCGCTCGCGCAGCCAGGTGCGCGCCTTGTCGAGCTCGCCGCCCCAGTTGGCCAGGAGCTTCTCCAGGGTGGTCCGGCGCCAGAAGCGGCTCTCCATTTCGCGCGGAATGCCGGCGTGGTAGAACGCGCGCACGGTCTCGGCGGCGTCGACGAAATCGAGCTCGGCCATCTCGAGCAGGCCGGAGGCGGCGAGGGCGGCCTGCTCGGCGCCGCTCCAGGGATCGGTGGGGGGGCGGCGGAAGATCGCGTTGAGCGCGAGCATGCGGCCGCGTTTGGGTTCGGCCTGATCGGAAGGGAGGATCCCTGCGATCGGGGGCTTGGCCGTTTTCCGCGACTTGCTCCGTGATCCCCCGCTGGCGGGGGTAGGGGGTATAGATCCTTCCGATCCTACCGATCCTACCATACCATCCGATCCTACCATACCTACCATACCGGTTACCGTTGGGTTAGTGGGTGGGTTATCGTTGGGTTTCGGTTGGGTTATCGTTGGGTTTCTCGGGCGGCCGCCCTTGGGGCCGTTGCGCCAGTTGGAAGTGAGCTTGGTGTGGACGGCGTCGAAGTCGTGAGCCACAAGCCAAACTCCATCTGTATCATGGACTTCCTCAAGGAAGCCGGCTTCGAGGAGAATGGCGCGCAGGCGCGCGGCGTCGCCCGGCCAGTGGCAAATCGCGGCGAGCGTGGTGTCGCTCATATTGAGGAAGCGCCACTGCCGCCGTTGCTGGCAAAAGAGCCAAAACCGGATGATCAGCATCGGCGCGGCGTCGGTCTCCGCGAGCTTGATCAAGAGTTGGGTTTTCCAGTGGTCGGGGAAGTCGGTTTCGAGAATCACGTGAGAAAGGGTGTTGGGATACCGGATGCGGGGCGTTGGGTTGCGGTTGGGTTAGCGTTGGGTTTACGGTGGGTTTCCGGTGGGTTAGCCGAACGTGGGGGCGTTTTCGCCCGGGTGCGGAGTGCCGGAGCGGGGCGCGGCGAGGTCGTCGGCGGTGAGGGGCAGCTCCTTGCTGCGGTCCCAGGCTTGCACCAGGGCGGCGAGTTGCTCGCCGCTGGGCATCTTGTCGACGCCGGGCCGAAGTGCGGCCAGGACCTCGTGACAGAGCGCGAACAGGCCGCGCAGCGCGGGGTAATACTGGCCGGCCACGCGCAGCCAGAAGCCGTAGCCTTTTTTGAGCGTGTAGCGCGGATAGGCGCGTTCGCCGTTCCACTTGAACGTGGCCGGCAGCGGGTAGTCGGTCAGCCAGCGCTCGGTGTCGTCGAGGGTCCAGGCGCTGCCGCTCTCCGCCCGGAGTTGCTCGGCCCGCGCCTGGCCGAGGCCGGGCGGAATGAGGGCAACGGAGCCTGGAGGCCGCAGCGTCATGGCGTCAGGTATCGCTCCGCTCGAGCGCCTGGAGCTGGTGCCGATAACGGCGCGCCCACCCGTGGAAGAGCAGCGCGACGAGCAGCTCGAAAGCGCCGAGCGTGGCCATGCTCTGGCGGCCGGTGGAGAGCCAGATGACGCCGAAGATCAGCGCGGCCGCGGCGCCGGCGTAGCTGCCAATCCTGCAGGCGAGCAGCGACTCACGGAGGCGATAGGGCTCCTGTTCGAGGTTCAGCATGGGGCGGCCTCCGGTGAGGGTTGTAGGTGCACGAGCCCGCGCGCGGCCATGGCCTCGAGCTGGCTGCGGGCGGCGGCGGCGTTGGCGTGCGGATAACGGATACGGCCGATCGTCACCCAGGCGCCGCCTCCAGGCATCGGCGCGATCCGGGCCGGCAGGGCGTCGGGAAAGCCGTGGCCGGCCGGCACGAACGGCGCCGGCACCGGCGGCATGTAGTGGGCCAAGGGTGTCATGCCAGGCCTTCCCGCACCCACCAGGGGCGCGTGTCGCGGCCGGGCGCGTGATAGGTAGGGGTGCCGTCGGCGGGGCACAACACGATCTCGACGACTTCAAGCGGCAGCCGGAAGTGGTCGACCAGGGTGCGCACGCCGGCGGCCGTGAAGTAGAACGTGGCGAACCGCGGCCGCGACGGGTAGCGGTAGTCGCGCGGTCCCATCAGCACGTCGCCAAGCAGCGGATACACCTGGGCGGACGTCAGGCCGGTCGCCGCGTAGAGCGCGGCCTCCTCCAGGCCGTCGACGGGGATTGTGAGCCGCCGGATCTCCGGCAGCGGGAGCGGCGCCGTGGGGTCGGCTACTTTCGGGTGCACGCGCGGCCTCCTTTCCGGGGCGACTCGTAGCGGGCCCGCTGGGCCTCGCGCCGGCGGTTCTGGCGCACCATCCGGGCGCAGGCGGCGGAGCGGCCCCAGTTGTCGGGCGGATTGCCGCCCTCGGTGATGCGCGGCCCGTAGCGGTGCCCGGTGCCCGCGGGACGGGGAAAGGAGGTCGGCTCCTGGATCGGATCCGGATCGCGCGGCGGCTTTTGGGCGGCGCCCGCGCGGAGGCCGAACGTAGTGGCGAGAACAGTGAGAACCTGGCTCAGACGACTCATGGTTTTCCTTTCGTTGCGGCCGCCGGAATCGGCGGAAAGTAGAGCTGCCGCTCGCCGAGCACCCGCGGCAGCCGGCCCTCGTAGGTCCAGCCCATCGTGCCGCGGATGCAGCCGCGCAGGACCATGCCGGCCTCGAGGTGGGCGATGCTGCGCACGGTGAGGACGACCTCGTTGCCGTTGGCCTGCGTGGCGAGGACGTTGCAGGACCACCGAAACACGCGGGTGATCTGCAGATCCTCGCGGTGCACTGCCGCCCGCGCGGCTTCCGCGGCCGCCCGGTCCGCGTCCATCTTGGCGCGAATCGCCGGCGGGATCGCGGCCTGCAGGGCCGGGTCGAACGTGGCGCAGCGGAGCGGCTCGCCGCTGTCGTCCGGCGGGTAGTCGGGCGCGCCCTGGCCGGCGGCATCCTCGGCCACGCGCTCGCGGATTTTTTTGATGCCCGAAGCGGTCAGCACGGCGCCGGCGGCGGTGTCGACGACGTCTTCGCCGGCGATGCAGGTCAGCCCCTGCAGTTGCTCCACCCGCTCGGCCGGCACGCCGAGGTCCTGCGCGAGCCGCGCCACGCTCCAGGCCTCCGGCTCGCCGCCGGCGGGGGCCGTCCCGGGCCGGTCCGGCGCCGCCGGTTCGGGCGAAATTTTTGCGCGCCGTTTACCCATGGCGCACCTCCGCCGTGGCCGCATTCCGCGCGGAAAGAACGAGCTCCGAATCGGTCCTTTGGACCAAATGATTCGCGGCCGAATCCGTCGGTGTCGAAACCCTCCCCCCCTCGGAATTCGACCCCCCC
>JAMPYD010000096.1 GCA_023700845.1 Elusimicrobiota bacterium
GGTGGACGGCCTTGTACTTCAGCGCGCGGTCGCTCCCCTCGGCCAGCGGCTTCAGGAAGCGCACGGCGCGCGCGGCCTCGCCGCGGCGCAGGTGCAGCGCGCCGGCGGCGAGGTTGACCTCGGCGTTCTCGGGGCGCGACGGATAGCGGCGGTGGAAGTCGTAGGCCTCGGCGAGCGCGGCCTCGGCGCGGCCCTCGTCGATCGCGGCGCGCAATCTCCCCAGCGCCTCCTCGGCGGAGGAGGAGGCCATGGCCGGGACGTAGGGCTCGTCGGCCTCCGCCGGGGCCGAGGCGTTGTTGTCGGGGAGCGCGGTCAGCAGGTTGCGTCCCTTCTGCGCCCACTCCGTGTCGGGGTAGCGCTGGATCAGGATCTCGAGGTTGCGCCGCGCCTCGCCGTATTCCCCTTTGGCGAGCGAGATCTCCGCCGTGCGGTAGTGGCTTTGCGCCGCGACCTCCGCGCGCGGGCCGCGGACCTTGGTGCCGAGATCGAGGGATTTCTGGAAGGTCCGCCGCGCGCCGCCGAGGTCGCCGGACTGGAGCTGGAGCTCGCCCATGACGGCCTGGGCCTCCATGTTCATCGAGTTCCAGCCGTCGCGCGAGGGCGCGTCCTCGGCCGCCTTGTACTTGGGCGAGGCGCCCCGCGCCGCCGAGGCGGCCAGGCAAAACACGAGGACGACGCTCGCGGAGCGCCTCATGAATTGAAGTGTAGGGGCCCCCCCTGTAAAAGTCAATCGCCCGCCTGTTACGAGGCGGGCGACGGCGCGCGGGACGGGGCGGGCGCTTAGAAGTACTTGTTGGACGGCAGCTCCAGATCGCGGAGCTTCTCGCGGCCTCCGTCGAACAGGCGGACCGGCGTCATGCGGATCGGGTCGCGGCCGTTCGCGAGGTCGCGCAGCTCGTTGAGCGCGCCGGCGGGCGCCAGCGGCCGGGGGCCGGGGTCGTTCGGAACCATCGCGGCGGCGGCCTCGTCGCCGCCCTTGTCGTCGAGCAGGCTCCAGTTGATGAAGAAAGGCTCCTCGACGCTGCTCGGCGCGGGGCGGCGGGCGGCGGCCAAGGCGGCGGGCGTCGGCAGGGGCAGGGGCGAGGGCACGCCGGGCAGGCGAACCGGCCCGATCGCGGGCACGGGGTACACGGGCAGGGAGATCGGGGCGATGACCGGGAAGGCCGTGGGGTTCAGGACGGGCTTGATGGCCGGAACCGCGATGACGGCGTCGACGGTCGGCAGGATCATCGGCATGACGGGGCGGCCGGGCAGGACGACCGGGGCGATGTTGCCGAGCGTGGTCGGGAGCTTATAGACGACCTGGGCGTGGGCCGAGGCGGAGAGTCCGAGGACGAGAGCGAGGGTTTTGAAGTGCATGGAGACATGGTAGCCCGGAGCGGCGGACCCCGACGAGGAGGGAGGTCAACGCCGCGCGTTGACTTGAATCATGGGCCCTTCGGGCAACCTAGGAGGTGAAGCGGAAGGTGACGCGGCCCCAGACCTCGGCGGCGCCGGACTTGGCGGCGACGGGCTGGAAGCGCCAGCGGGCGAGGGCCTTGAGGGCGCGCGTGTCGATGTCGGGGAAGCCGGAGGTCTTCGAGATCACGGCGCCCGGCTTCACCGAGCCGTCGGGCAGGACCTGGAAGCGGACGGTGACGGTCAGGTCGAGGTTGCGGGTGGCGACCCAGTCCGGGCTCGCCGGCGCGACGCGCGAGAGGATGCGGCGGTCGCCCACCGGGCCGTCGACGGAGAAGGAGACGCCTCCCCCCTCGGGGCCGATGCCGCCGCCGCGCGCCTTGGAGTCGATGAGATCCGCGCCGCCGCCGCCGGCCTCGTCGCCGGGGTCGGTGGATTCCGCCAGGGCCGCGGCCGCGCCGGCCTTGCGCGCGCCGGCGAGCTCCGCCGCGCCGCCGCCGAGCCCCCCGCCCTCGCCGGACTCCGACTCGCCGAAGGCGCCGCCGTCTCCGCCCTTGCCCGCGACGGGCCCGCCCGCGGCGGGGCGGCCCTTGCGGGCCGAGCCGCGTCCGCTGGGAGAGGGGGCCGGCGCGGCCTCCAGGGCCTCGTCGGGGTCGGCCATCGTGGCCAGCGCCGAGGTCAGCGCGGCGCGCTTGGCGGCCTTCGCGGCCTTGGCTTCGGCGGCGAGGCGCTTCTGCTCGGCGAGCGCGGCGGCGCGCGCCTCGGCGGCCTGGCGCGCGGCCTCGGCGCGGCGCTCGGCCTCCGCGCGGGCGATCGCGGCGCGGCGCTCCTTCTCGGCCGCCTGCTGGGCCGCGAAGCGGTCGCGCTCGGCCTTGGCCTCCGCCGCCCGCTCGGCGGCGATCCGCTTTCTCTCGGCCGCGAGCTCGACGGCGGCGGCTTTCGCCGCGGCGGCCTTCTCGGCGACGACGGCGCGCGCCGCGCGGTCGCGCTCGGCGCGCAGGCGCTTGGACTCCGCCTGCGCCTCGCGCGCGAACTTCACCGCCTGGGCGTCGACCGCGGGCTTGGCGAGCGGCCGCGGCTTCGGGGCGGCCTTGGCCTTGTTCACGGTCGCGCCGGCCTTGTTGACCTTGGACTTGACCGCCGCGGGCTTCTTCACCGGCTTGGGCTTGGGCGGAGGATCGACCGCGCCGCGCTTGACCTTCTCCCGCTCGAACTCCCCCGGGCCCCGCTTCGGCGGCAGGTTGGAGCCGTCTCCGCCCGGGTCGAGCTCGGGCGCGGCGACGGGCTGGACGATCGGCGGCAGGGGGATCTCGGCGACGAACTCGACGGGGACCGCCTTTTCGGGCGCCGCCAGGCCGCCCCATTTGATGACGGGGTTGAACGTCAGCAGGGCGCCGTGGGCGATGATCGCCGCGAGGTAGAACGGCGCCTCGTGGAACCAGTCGGGCTCGATGTGCTCGCGCCAGGACATGCCCTCGAAGGATAGCCTGCGCCCGCCCGCCGCGCAATACTCATATAATGGCGGCGTGAGCCGGACCCGGAGATGGCTGCACTCCCCCGCCTTCGACCTCGGCTGGTTCGCCGGGCCGCCGGCTCTCGCCGCCCTCGCCGTCCTGCTCGTCCCCGCGCTGCGCGCGCCGGAGACCCCGGCCTGGGGCTGGTTGCTGTTCGTCGTCTTCATCGACGTGGGCCACGTGTACGCGACGCTGTACCGGACCTACCTCGATCCGGTCGAGTTCCCCCGCCGCCGCGCGCTGTACGTCCTTCTGCCGCTGGCCTGCTGGCTCGGCGGGGCCTTGCTGTACCGGCTGTCGGCGCTGGCCTTCTGGCGCGCGCTCGCCTACCTGGCGGTCTATCATTTCGTGCGCCAGCAGTACGGGTTCATGCGCGCCTACTCCCATCTCGAGGGCCGCAAGGACCTTTGGGAGGCCCGCCTCGAGGCCGCCGCGATCTACGCGACGATGCTCTACCCGCTCGTGTACTGGCACGCGGACCCCGCGCGGAAGTTCTGGTGGTTCGTGCAGGGCGACTTCCTGAGCCTGAACCGCCTCGCCGGCCCGTGGGCCGGCTGGCTGTACGCCGCGGTGCTCGGCGCGTTCTTCGGGCGCCAGCTCGCCCGCCGGCGCCTCGGCCTCGAGGTCCATCCCGGAAAGGTCGCCGTGATCGCGGCCACCGCCGCCGCCTGGTACGTCGGCATCGTCGCGACGAACTCCGACTTCGCCTTCACGATCACCAACATCGTCTCGCACGGGGTTCCTTATTACGCGCTGGTCTGGCTGTACGGCCGGCGCTCCTGGAACGACGGCAGCTGGCGCGAGACCTGGCACAAGCCGGCCTATCTGTTCCTGTTCGTCGGCCTGCTGCTGATCGCCGGCTACGCCGAGGAGGGCGTGTGGGACGTGCTCGTGTGGAAGGAGCACGGGGCGGTTTATTTCGGCGCGGCGGCGGACTGGGCGCCGTCCGGCGCGCTCGCGGCCCTGCTGATCCCGCTGCTCGCCCTGCCCCAGGCGACCCACTATCTCCTCGACGCGTGGCTGTGGAAATTCGACGGCACGAATCCCGGCCTGCGCGAGCGCATTCTCGGCTTGACCGAGGCGGCGCCAAGCGCGATAATGTCACGAACTCCATGATCGAGCGCAAGTGCCCCTCCTGCGGGGCGATGGTTCCCTTCCGGTCCTCGATCAGCCTCCTGTCCGTGTGCCCCTTCTGCCGCAGCCTCGTCCAGCGCAAGGACCTCGACCTCGAGACCCTCGGCGAGTCGGCCCAGCTCCAGCCCGACGGCTCGCCCGTCCTGGTCGGCGCGCGCGGGGCTTATCGCGGCGCCCCGTTCGACGTCGTCGGCCGGATGCAGCTGCGGACGCCGCGCGGCTTCTGGAACGAATGGTTCCTGGTCTTCGCCGACGGGCGCCAGGGCTGGCTCGGCGAGGCGCAGGGAACGTACGCCGTGAGCTTCAAGGCCGAGGCCGCCGTCCCCGCGCTCGGCGACCTCGCGATCGGCGCCAAGGTCGAGATCCGGGGCCGGGCCTACGAGGTCCGCGAGATCGTCGACGCGGAGTACCTCGCGGCCGAGGGCGAGCTGCCGTTCAAGCCGCCGCTGGGCGAGACCGCGCCCTCGGCCGACCTGATCGGCGAGGACGGCGCGTTCGCCACGATCGACTACTCGGAAACCCCGGCCGTCGTGTTCGCGGGGGAGTACCAAGGCTTCGAGGCGCTCGCCTTCTCCGGCCTCAAGGCCATCGAGGGCTGGGCGTGAGCTCGCGCTTCGACTGCACCGCGTGCGGAGGCCCGCTGACCTTGCGGGCCGAGGGCGTCAGCGAGAGCCTCGCGTGCCCGCACTGCGGCGCCGTCCTCGACGCGCGCGACCCCCGTCACCAGGTCCTCGCGAAGTACCGCCACAAGCTCGGCATCACGCCGAAGATTCCCATCGGCACGCGCGGCACCCTGCGCGGCGAGCAGCTCGAGGTCATCGGGCACATGCGCCGCGCCGTGCGCTACTCGGGCGTCGTGTACTCCTGGGACGAGTACCTGCTGTGGAACCCTTACAAGGGCTTCCGCTGGATGGTCGAATCGAACGGACACTGGCTCCTGGTCAAGACGGTCGAGACCAAGGTCCAGGAGAGCGCCGGTGGCTGAGTCGATGCAATGCCCGAAGTGCTCGGCTCCGCTCGAGGCGATCGAGATCGCGACGGGCGTCGTGGTGCGCAGCTGCGCGGCCTGCGCCGGCGTCCTGTACGAGTCCGCGGACGTCGCGGTCCCGCTGGCGCTGATCGGCCCGCGGCCGGCCCGCTTCGACTGCCCGCGCTGCCGGCGGCCGATGGAGACGGCGACCTCCTACGAGGGGCAGATCGAGGTGGACCGCTGCGGGACCTGCGCGGCCCTGTGGTTCGACGCGGGCGAGATCAAGATCCTGCGCAAGCTGTCCGGCGTCGAGAACATCGCGGGCGGGAAATCCGAGCCGCCGCCCGAGCCCGCTTCTCCCTCCGAGCCTCCCCCCGCCGCCGGGCCTCGGGGGTCCGCGCTGCCCCCCCTCCCCCCGGTCAAGGTCAAGGACGGGAACGCGCCGATGCCGCCGGAGATGGAGGGCGCGCAGAACCGGGACGCGGAGCGCTCCCCCACGGTCCTCCACGAAGGCCGCCTCTACCGCCACTTCCAGTCGAGCGTCCCGGTGACGACGTCCGTGCTCGGCGAGTTCCCGTGGGTCGCCAAGGTCGGCGACGCCGCGCGCGCGCGCGATTTCATATGCCCCCCCTACGCCCTCTCCCAGGAGGTCACCGCGGCGGAATCCGTCTGGAGCGCGGGAGAGTACCTGGAGCCCGAGGAGGTGTGGGCCGCGTTCGCCATGCCCGGCGCGCCCCCGGCGAAGGTCGGCGTCGCCCCGGCCCAGCCGAATCCGTGGGCCGGGGAGATGCCCGCGGTCTGGAGGATGTTCGGGCTCGGCGCGGCCGTCTGCGCCGGCGTCTTCGCCTTCTTCGCGATGACCTCCTCCGGAACCCAGGTGTACGACGGCAGCTTCAGCGTCCCGGCCTCGGACGTCGAGCGCTCCCGGGTCGGCGAGGTGTTCGAGGTCAAGGGCCGCACGTCGAACCTCGAGATCACGGTGGACACGAACCTCGAGCAGCAATGGGCCTACGTGAGCATGGCCCTGATCGACGCCGACACCGACCGCGCCCTCGACTTCGGCCGCGAGCTCTCTTATTATCACGGCGTCGACGACGGCGAGGCCTGGAGCGAGGGCCGGCGCTACGGGACGCTGTACGTCCCGAGCGTCCCGGCGGGGCGCTACTACCTGCGCGTCGAGCCGGAGACCGACTCGCCCCAGCTGAACTTCCGGGTCGCCGTGAAGCGGGACGTTCCGCTCAAGCGCGTGCCGCTGATCGCGCTCGGGCTGCTGCTGCTGCCCGCGCTTTGGGCCGGGATGCGCCACAGCGCCTTCGAGAACACGCGCTGGATGGAAAGCGACCACCCGCGCACGTCCTCGGACGACGAGGAGGACGAATGATCCGCTGGTACCGCTGGTACGCGCTGGCCGTCATCTCCGCCTGCTCCTGGGCGCTGTGGACGGGCTGGTGGATGACGCCCGTCGAGCGCGTCTCCGGCGTGCCCAAATCCGTCCGCGACAATCCCGGCTCCTACCGTTCGCATTACGCCAGCTATCATCGATACTCCGGAGGAAAGTGATGAAGAACATACTCGACGTGCAGCATCTCGCCGGCGCGCTGATCTACTCGGGCCTGGGCGCGGCGGTCTTCTTCGGCTGGTTCGTGATCTTCGACAAGCTCACGCCCTACGACCTGTGGCAGGAGATCGTGGTCAAGCAGAACCGCGCGCTCGCGACCGTCATGTCCGGGCTTTCGATCGCGATGGGCCTCATCATCGCGGCCTCCATGATCGGCTGACGCCGTGAACCTCGCGCTGTACGCCTCGGTCTTCATGGTCGCGACCTGCGGGCTCATCTATGAGCTCGTGGCGGGCGCCCTCGCCAGCTACCTGCTGGGCGACACGGTCCTGCAGTTCTCGACCGTCATCGGGGCGTACCTGTTCGCGATGGGCGTCGGCTCGTGGCTGTCGCGCTTCGTCGGCAAGGGCCTGGCGGCCCGCTTCGTCCAGGTCGAGATCCTCGTGGGCGTCGTCGGCGGGTTCTCCTCGACCTTCCTGTTCCTGTCCTTCGCGCACGCCGCGA
>JAMPYD010000097.1 GCA_023700845.1 Elusimicrobiota bacterium
ATGTCCTTGCTCTTCGCGGCGTCCATGACGGCGCGGACGGCGAGGCGGACCGACTTCTTGATGCCCGCGTTGTGGATCGCGTGCTTCAGGGACTGGCGGTGGGCCTTGAGTCCCGACTTGTGACGCATCTGCTTCTTCTTTGCCATAGTGAGCCATTATGGCTTTTTAGGCCCCGGGCCGTCAATGAGGCTCCGTCGGGCCGGACGCGGTCCGACCTCATTGATATACTGTAGGGGATGGAGCCCCTGGACCGCCGCCACCTCCCGCACAAGACGGGCGTCTACATCATGTGCGACGCCGGCGGAGAGATCCTCTACATCGGGAAGGCGCTGGACCTGGCCAAGCGGGTCGCGCAGTACTTCAACCCCAACAAGGAGGATCTCAAGAACGAGAGCCTCGTCCCGCTGATCCGCCGCATCGACTACGTCCTGTGCGAGTCCGAGCGCGAGGCGCTGCTGCTCGAGCGCCGCCTGATCAACGAGCACCAGCCGTTCTTCAACGTCCTGTGGAAGGACGGCAAGACCTACCCCTACGTGAAGATCACGCTGGGCGAGGATTACCCCCGGATCTTCACGACGCGCCGCAAGGTCCGCGACGGGGGCGCCTATTTCGGGCCTTTCCCGAAGGTGACGCCGGTGAAGGCCCTGCTGCGCTACCTGTGGAAGCAGCGCCTGTTCCCCCTGCGCCCGTGCCGCTGGGATTTCTCCGAGGCGAAGCCGCTCGACAAGCGCAAGATCTCCGCGTGCCTGTACTACCACACGAAGGAATGCCCGGCGCCCTGCGCGGGCAGGATCTCGAAGGCCGACTACCGGGACATCGCCGAGCGGGCCGCGCTCTTCTTCAAGGGCAAGTACGGGGATCTCCGGGCCGCGTTCGAGGACGAGATGAAGTCCGCCTCGAAGGACATGGATTACGAGCGCGCGGCGCAGCTGCGCGACAACGTCCGGGCCCTGTCCCAGATGGGCGAGCGGGTGCGGGTGCGCGCCGTCGAGGCCGACGAGGTGGGCGGGCATACCGCCCGGACCGGGATGGTCACGGCTCTCCAGAAGGCCCTGATGCTGTCCGCGCCGCCGGTGCACATCGAGTGCTTCGACATCTCCCACTTCCAGGGGCATCAGACCGTCGCCTCGATGGTCTGCTTTTCGGGCGGGAAGCCCAACCGCGACCACTACCGGAAGTTCAAGATCCGCGACACGGCGGGAATCGACGATTTCAAGTCGATGCACGAGGCCGTCTACCGCCGCTACCGGCGCCTGAAGGCGGAGGCCTCGGCGCTGCCCGACCTGATCCTCATCGACGGCGGCAAGGGCCAGCTGGGCGCCGCGCAGGCCGCGCTCAAGGAGCTCGAGATCCGGGTCCCGACGGCGTCGCTCGCCAAGCGCATCGAGGAGGTCTTCCTCCCCGGGCGCGCGGAGTCCATCCTGCTCCGCCTCGACGATCCCGCCCTGCGCCTATTGCAGCAGCTCCGCGACGAGGCGCACCGCTTCGGCGTGGCCTACCACCGCCTGCTGCGCGACAAGCGCCTGTTCGAGGAGTAGGCCTATTCGGCCATGCCGCCGATCTCGAACATGGGCATGAACATCGCGACGACGATCGTGCCGATGATGACGCCCATGACGACGATGACGATGGGCTCGATCAGCGAGGTCAGGCCCTTGACCGCGGTGTCGACCTCCTGGTCGTAGAAGTCGGCGATCTTCGACAGCATGATGTCGAGCGCGCCGGTCTCCTCGCCGACCGAGATCATCGACGTGACCATGTTCGGGAAGATGCCGGACTTCTTGAGCGGGTCGGACAGGTGGCCGCCTTCGCGGATCGACTCGCGGGTGTTGTTGACGGCCTCGGCGATGACGACGTTGCCGGCGGTCTGGGCGACGGTCTCGAGCGCCTGCATGATCGGAACGCCCGACTTGATCAAGGTCCCGAGCGTGCGCGTGAAGCGCGCGACGGCGACCTTCTTCAGGATCGGCCCGAACACGGGCGCCTTGAGGGACTGGGCGTCGACCCACTTTTGGCCCGCCGGGGTGGCGTAGAACTTCCCGAAGGCCTTCCAGCCGACCAACGGCGCCGCGACGATCACGTACCACCTCCGCTTCATCGCGTCGGAGATGTCGATGAGGATCTGCGTCGGCAGGGGCAGGTCCCGGCCGAAGCTCGCGAAGATGTTCTTGAAGGTCGGGATCACGAAGATCATCAGGAACACGGTGACGATCGAGCAGATCGAGAGCACGATCGCGGGATACATCATGGCGCCCTTCACCTTGGCCTTGAGGGCCTCGGAGCTCTCGAGGTAGGCGGTCAGGCGCTCGAGGATGGTGTCCAGGATGCCGCCGAGCTCGCCGGCCTTGACCATCGAGCAGTACAGGTCGGGGAAGGCGTTCGGGTGCTTCTTGAGCGCGTCGGAGATGGAGAGCCCGGCCTCGATGTCGGACTTGACCGCGCCGAGGACCTCCTTGAAATCGGGATTTTCGGCCTGGGTCTCGAGGATGCCGAGGCTCTGCACGATCGGCACGCCGGCGCCGACCAGCGTGGACAGCTGGCGGGAGAACAGCGACAGGTCCTTCGAGGGAATGGCGGGCTTGCCCTTCTTCCAGCCGATCGCGGCCTTGATCTTGTCGACCGGGGACATCGCCTTCTCGGAGATCTCGAGGACGACCATTTTCTGGCCGCGGAGCTTCTCGACGGCGGCGCGCTGCTCCTCGGCGTCGATCGTCCCTTCCATCACGAGGCCGGCGGCGGTCTTGGCTTTGTAGGTAAATGCGGGCATCGGTTCTCCCTATTCTACGATTGTGCGGGCGTCATGTGCCGCTGCATCAGGCGCCGGAGGTCCTCGGGATCCATGGAATGGGCCATGGCCTCCTGGAAGGTGATCTTCTGCTTGAAATAGAGGTCGGCCAGGGACTGGTTCATCGTCTGCATGCCGATCTTGCCGCCGGTCTGGATCGCGACCTGGATCTGCTCGACCTTCTGCTCCCGGATCAGGTTGCGGATCGCCGAATTGACGATCAGCGTCTCGCACGCCAGGACCCGTCCGGTCCCCGTCGCGTGGCTCAGCAGCTGCTGGCAGAGGACGGCCTGAAGCACGAAGGACAGCTGGACGCGCACCTGGTCGAGCTGATGCTGCGGGAACACGTCGATGATGCGGTTGATCGTCTGCGCGCAGTCGGTCGTGTGGAGCGTGGCCAGCACCATGTGGCCGGTCTCCGCGATGCTCAGGGCGGCCTGGATCGTCTCCAGGTCGCGCAGCTCGCCGATGAGGATCACGTCGGGATCCTGGCGCAGGATGTGCCGCAGCGCGGCCCCGAAGGTCACCGTGTCCGAGCCGACCTCGCGCTGGTTGATGACCGACTTCTTGTGCGAGTGGACGAACTCGATCGGGTCCTCGATCGTCACGATGTGCGCGGCGCGCGTCTCGTTGATGAAGTCGATCATGCTGGCCAGGGTCGTGGACTTGCCCGAGCCCGTCTGGCCGGTGACGAGGATGAGGCCCTTCGGGAGCTTCATGATGTCGAGGATCGACTTGGGCACGCCGATCTCCTCGAAGGTCTTGAAGGAGTTCGGGATCGCGCGGACCGCGGCGCCGACCGAGCCGGTCTGGCGGTACACGTTCATGCGCACGCGGCCGATGCCGCGCAGGTTGAAGGCGAGGTCGAGCTCGTTGGAGGCCTCGAAGCGCTGGCGCTGCTGGTCGTTGAGCAGGGAATAGATCAGGGTCTGCGCCATCTCGCTGTTGAGCTTCTCGAACGGCGTCGGCACCAGCGAGCCGTCGATGCGCAAGGTCGGTGGGGCCCCCACCGTGAGGTGGAGGTCCGACGCGCCGCGCTCGTGCATCAGCAGAAACAGCTCTCCCATCGAAACCATGCGGGACTCCTTTAAGGTTAAGTGTCGACGTCCGACGCCGTCACGCGCATCATCTCCTCGGCGGTCGTCGTGCCCGCGAGAAGCTTGCGCACCGCGCACATGCGCAGCGTCAGCATGCCCTGCTTCATCGACTGCGTCTTGATCTGCTTGGCGGAAGCGCGGTCCAGGATGAGCTGGCGGATCGCGTCGGTCACTTCCATGACCTCGTAGAGGCCCTGGCGGCCTCGGTAGCCGGTGGTCGCGCAGTTCTCGCAGCCCTTGCCCTTGTAGAGGGTGATCTTGTTCTTCTCCCCCACGGCCGCCTGGAGCTGAACCTCGGGCACGCCGAGCTTGAGCAGCCAGTCCTTCTCCACCTCGTAGGGCTCCTTGCACTTGGGGCAGATGCCGCGCAGGAGGCGCTGGGCCTCGATCATCAGCATGGCGGAGCTGACGAGGAAGGGCTCCACGCCCATCATGCCCAGGCGCGTGATCGTCTGAGAGGTGTCGTTGGTGTGCAAGGTCGAGAAGACCAGGTGGCCGGTCAGGGCGGCGTTGATCGCGATCGTGGCCGTCTCCTGGTCGCGGATCTCGCCGACCATGATGACGTCGGGGTCCTGGCGCAGGAAGGAGCGCAGGGCCGCGGGGAAGGTCAGGCCGACCTGGTTGTTGATCTGGACCTGGTTGATGCCCGGGAGCTGGTACTCGACGGGGTCCTCGGCCGTCATGATGTTGCAGTCCGGCGTGTTCAGGTTGGACAGGGCCGAATAGAGGGTCGTCGACTTGCCGGAGCCGGTCGGCCCGGTGACGAGGGCGACGCCGTAGGGCGCCTCCATGGCCTTCTTGAAGACCGCCATCGCCTCCGGCTCGAAGCCGAGCTGGGTCATGTTGACCTTCAGGCCCGACGAGTCGAGGATGCGGGTGACGATCTTCTCGCCGGGAGCGCAGGGCAGGACCGACACGCGCATGTCGATCTCCTTGCCCTCGAGCTTGATGCGCATGCGCCCGTCCTGGGGCACGCGCCGCTCGGCGATGTTGAGGTTCGACATGATCTTCACGCGCGCGCAGATCGCGGCGTGGAACTTCTTCGGCGGAGAGGGCTGCTCGTGGAGGACGCCGTCGATCCGGTAGCGGATGCGCAGCTCCTTGGCGTAGGCCTCGATGTGGATGTCCGAGGCGTGCGCCTTCACCGCCCCGGCGATGATCAGGTTGACCATCTTGATGACGGGCGCGTCCTCGGCCGCCTGCTCGAGGCCGGACTCGACCTTGTCGGCCTTCTCCTCGACCTGCTCGAGCTCGTCGGCCGCGGCCTCGTTGTCCGCGGACTGCTTGACGATGTCCTCGAGGGCCTCCTGCGAGGTCTCCTGCTTGTAGTACTTCTCGTGGGCGGCCGAGATCTCGGCCTCGGAGGCGAGGCAGCCGACGACGTCGCAGCCGAGCTGCATCTTGAGGTCGTCGAGGATCATCACGTCGAGGGGGTCGGCGATGGCGACGGTGAGCCGGTCCTTCGTCTTGTTGAAGGGCATCAGCATCTTCTGCCGCGCGATGGACTCGGGAACCGCCGCGATCGCCTCTTCGGAGATTTCGCCGATGTCGGCGAGAGAAACGTAGGAAATGCCGGTCTTTTCGGCGAGGAACTGGAGAAGCTTCTCCTCCTCGATGAAGCCCTTCTCTATGAGGAGCGAGCCCAGCTTTTCGCCGCCTTTCTTCTGGGCGTCCAGGGCCTCCTTGAGGTTGTCCGCGGTGAGAAGCTTTTCCTCGACCAGGAAGTCGGCGAGGCGCCGGGACAGGCCGAGGGAGATCACGTGTTGGGTGCTGGCCATTTCCCTATAAGGTTACGGTCCACGGCGATTTTTGTCAAGGCCGGTCGCAAGAGCGGGCATATTAATAAGAAGTGAACGCAATGATACCTAAATGCCCGAATTGACGGTGTCGGAACCGAAGGTCCCGTCGTCCTCGGCCGGCGGCCGCAGCTCCCCGGAGTCGGGGAGGGGCAGAAGCGGCACCTCCTTCGGTTCCTCGACGACCGGCCGGCGCTTGGCCGGGGCCTTCTTGGCGGGCTTCTTCCGGGCCTTCGGCGCCTCGGGCGGGGGCCCGCCCGCGAGCATCTGACGGGCCTCGATGTTCTTGCCCATGACGATGCCGTTGGCGTCGACCTCGAACAGGTACAGCGCGCCCTTGCCGACAGACGAGCCGGGCACCAGGCGATACTCGACGAGAACGGTGTTCTCCCCCGTCGCGCTCGCGTTCCATTCCTCGGTGCCGGCGCCGGGGCTCGCCGTGTAGGAGTACTGCAGCCAGCGGCCGACGGTGCCGCGGTCGCCGTCGAGAGGGAAGTCCTTCACCGCCTCGATCGCGGCCAGGTGCTCGGCCGACGGCCCGGGCGGCGGCGGGGGCGGAGCGGGGGTTTCCGCGATCTTCGGCTTGACGATCGGCGGAGGCGCGTCGGCGCCTTCGTCGACGGCCACGCCGATCGGGGCCTTGCCGTCGTCGAGCGACGTCATCTGCTGGAGGTCTTCCTTCGGCTGGCGCATGAAAATCACGCCCACGACGACGAGCAAGGCCACGAGCACCCCGCCGGCGATCAGGAAGGCCTTGTTGTTGCGCCCGGGCTTCTTGATCTCGCCCGTGGGCGGCGCGGGCTCGGGCTTGGCGAAGCGCGAGGCGGCGGCGTCCTCGGCGGGGACGGCCGGGAAAGCGCCGCCCGACCGGGCCATCGTCGCCGGCGGCGGCACCTGGGCGGTCGCGTCGGCCGGTCCGGCCTGATCTCCGGACAGGAGGTCGGGGACCGGCTGGGAGCGGCTGAGGGTGTTCGGGGGCGCGGCGGCCGGAGTCGGGACCGGGGGCGCGGGCTGGGCGGGCAAGGTGAACGGATTCGTGATCGGGGCGGGCTCCGGCGTCGGGATCGGAGCCATGACCGGAATCGGCGGGGGCGCGGAAGCGGTCATGACGATGGGCGCCGGCTCCGGCGCGACGATCGGCGCGATCGAGATCGGCGCGGGCGGAGGAGGCGGAGGCGGCGGCATGACCGCGATCTCCACCGGCGGCGGCGGCGTGACCGGCGCCGCCTCGACGATCGGCTCGAGCTTGAACTCCGGAAGCGGATTCGGGGAGGCGCCCGGCGCGGCTTCGTCGGCGCCGAGAACCTTGAACGATTTGATCGTCGGGACGATCTTGAACGATTTGGGCTTGGGG
>JAMPYD010000098.1 GCA_023700845.1 Elusimicrobiota bacterium
TAATTACCGCCCTGCTCTTAATGCTTGTTTCAAATGTGTTTGCGCAACAGAGGTTTCGAGGCGCGGCTACGAATCCGCACACCTCTGCGGATGAGTTGCCGATGGATTTCTGTACGAAGCGCGAATTAACTTGCGTTCTTGATTTGACCTCAACGCAATCGGATTGTGTTTTTTCTGAACCGATTCTGAGTGAATTGAACAAGGCAACTTTGAACGACGGGTTGCGGCTCCTTGAAAAGCATTGCGGGGGATATCGCTGGCGACTTTCTGATGGCATTCATCTCTTCGAACCACGCCGAGAGAAGGAAAGCGATTTGGGAAGAACTATTCGTGCCGTTGACTTAGGAAAGAAGGTCTCACCAGAAAGCTTTATGTTCCATCTTGTGACAGCCGCGGATCTCCAAATGATGCCGGGGCAGGGATTGGGTGCTAAGTCGCAGGATAAACCAGTCGTCAGATTTAAAACTTCTGCTGGAACGCTAAAAGCATCACTTATTTCCGCAGCAAAACAATATCAGCGTACTGTTTGGGCCATAGTTAAGACTAAAGAGGGTTATCACTTTCACGTGGAAGTAGGGCCGGAGGCAATGGGATGGCGAATGGGCGGGAGGGAATGAGACGGCGAACGGCGGTGCAGGCATCAGCGCACTGTCGAACCAATGGCTTTACCAGCCGGCGGCTTCGGTGAGGTATAGACTTATAGCCCCCGCTGGTCAGCCTCGGCGTTAGCCGGCCAATTTATGATCCATACGAAAAAGCTGAAACATGTCATCCTGGCCCTCAGCGGCGTCCTATTGCTCCAATCCCATTCATTTGGGAAGCCGAAGGAGATGGCGTCTTTCCGTAAGCTTTTCCGTGGCCCAGGTGAGCTTAGTAGTGAGATTGCCAAGGATAACATCCGGGAGTGTGCACCTACTGTCCGTCGTTCGCTCAAGCGCATTAAATCTGATTGGGGAAGATTTCATTACACATGCATCAATGGCGTAGTCCGCAATGTGTTCGTCCAAACGAGTTCTCCCATCAATAAGCAACCTGAGATATTCATCGGCGAAAACCTCGGAATCTTTGACCTCGTGGGAGCATCAGTAACAGTACGGTTTGACGGGGATAAGGGCGCTCAGTTCTATAAAAATGACCCGATTCGTGAAGCACTCATTTTTCGGGTGTTAAAAGACGGAGCTATTCCAACGCCGAACAAGCCCAATCAAGTCAAACCGATTTCGACGGAAGATCTCGAGCGAGTTGCCGGTACGGAGAAAAAGGATCAGTACGCAGCGTTTGAATTTGGTCTAACCGATCCAGCGGATGAAAAGGTGCGGATTGATCCTGCCCCAGTATCACCGTGATTACGGAAACGCTCGGCCGGCTAACTATTGGCTTCAGCCGCCCGCAACCTCGTTTGGGTGGATACCTAAGAGTTGCGGCGGCTGAGCCTCGGCGTTCGACGGATGAAGCGCCGTGGACGGCAAAAGCATAAAGTTTGAACGGCAACTGTTTCCGGAAACAGTTGAACGGGAGCACTCGCGGAGGCACCGTTTTGCGAAATGAGAACTGGAGCGTTAAGGCCACATGTCGGCCAAGTATGGCGAACGGCGGAGTTGGCACCTGTCCTCCGTCGAACCAATGCCTTCAGCCGGCGCGCGCCCATGGAGTTATCCCCGCTATCCACAGAACTCACTTTCGGCGAAAGCATACATACGGGGCTACCGTAGCGCGCGCGGCAGATCCTCAGCGTTATGCGAAAATTGGTCCTCGGAGGATTGGTGATTAGAGTCATCGCCGCGGCGCTCGTGTTTGCCGGAATGAGGCCGGTTTACGCGGATTTGCCGGATCTAAAGGTTCCCGAGAAGTTCTATCAGTGTCGCCAAGACGACGACTGCGCCGTGGCCGGCGACAGCTGCCGCAGCTGCGGAAAACTGATCATCATCAACAAGAAGTTCCTCAAAACGTTCGACGCCCTGGATCAGAAGGCGAGACGGAAGAATAAGATTCAGCGCGCATGCGAGGCTTGCAGCACCAAACATGCGGTGTTGAAGTGTGAAAAGAACAAATGCATTCAGAAGCCGGAGACGCCGTAAGACGGCAACAGGAAATAAAAATCATGAATAACCGATCGCGCCTCGCGCTCGCATCTTTAGCCGCAGCCGCAGCGGCGGCGGCAGGATATCCCCTCGTCTTGCTCGTCATCGGCGCCATCGTCGAGCCCAAAGGGTTGACGAACAGAGGCACCATCCAGCTCGGGTTGATTATTTTCGGATGCGCGTTCGTGGTGGCCGCGGCGCACATCATTCTGCTCGGCATCCCTGCCGTATTGGTTCTTCAAAGGCTCAACAAGCTCAAGCTCGGCACGATAGCGGCGGCCGGCTTTCTTATCGGCAGCATCCCCGTAGCCTTTTATAATGTCCAACTGTCGCCTTGGGCCGGGCTGCTCGGGATGATTGGAGCCTCGGCATTCTGGGCGGTTTGGAGACCCTCTAGCCAGCCGCCGCCGGCGGCGGTGAACTGATCAGGACTGCCCGAACCAGCCCTTGCGCCGCTCGTCCTCGAGACGGCGTTCGAGGTAGTCCCACAAGGCCGGACACCCTTCCTTGATCGGCGGTCCGATGCGGCGCACCACGCGCTCGTGCGCGATCCCGTTCTCGACCCAGCTCTGACCGCCGTTGGCCAGGTTGAGGAGGACGGGCATCGCGCGGTCGGCGGCGTGCGCGAAACGGGCTTCGGCGGTTTTCCCCTCCTCGAATTCCCGCCACAGAGAGAGGAAGGTCCCCCGCTGAGGCTCGGGGAGGAGGCCGAAGATGCGCTCGACGGCCTTGGCCTCGGCGGCCTTGCGCTCGGAGGCGCCCTCTTCGGCGTAGACGATGGTGTCGCCGGTGTCGATCTCGCCGATGTCGTGGACCAGGAGCATCTCGACGACGCGGTGAATGTTCACCGGAGACGGAGCGTACGGCTCGAGCGAGGCCGCCAGCAGGGCGATCTGCCAGCTGTGCTCGGCGGAGTTCTCCTGGCGGGAGAGGCCGAGCGGGCGGGTCTTGCGCGTCACGCCCTTGAGCTTGTCGAGCTCGAGGATGAAGCCGACGATCCGCTCCATTGAGCTACTTCGCGGGGCGGGCGCCGACCGGGCGGCCGAGGTGCTTGAAGATCCCCGCGGCGGCGGCCTTGAGCTTGATTTCATCCACGCCGGGATCGGAGCCGGCGGCCTTGAAGGCGGAGACCAGGGCCTCGGTGGAGACGTTGCCCGAGGCGCCCGGGGCGTAGGGGCAGCCGCCGGCGCCGCCGGCGGAGGAATCGAAGCCGGTGATGCCGAAGGTCTTCCAGGCGACGATCGCGTTGGCGACGGCGCGGCCGAAGGTGTTGTGGAAGTGCAGGAAGATGCTGTCCTTGGGGACGGCCTTGCAGAGGAGGAAGAGGAGCTTGCGCACCTCGTCGGGGGAGGCCTTGCCGATGGTGTCGCCGATGGAGAACTCGGTCACGCCGATGCCGGAGAGCATCTTCACGACCTCGACGACCTTCTCCGGGCGGACCTGGCCCTCGAACGGGCACCAGAACGCCGTCGAGACGTAGCCGCGGATCGGGAGGCGCGCCTGGCGCGTGCGCAGGACGACGGGGCGGAAGCGCTCGATCGACTCCTTGATCGAGGCCTTGATGTTTTTCTGGTTGAAGGTCTCGGAGGCGGCGGTGAACACCGAGACCTTGTCCACCTTGCAGGCCAAAGCGAGGTCAAGCCCTTTTTCGTTCGGCACCAGCGCCGAGTACGTCACGCCCGGCTTGCGCTTGATGCGCGCGAAGACGATCTCGGAGTCGGCCATCTGCGGGACCGACTTCGGATTGACGAAGGCCCCGGCCTCGATCTCCTTGAGGCCGGTTTCGGACAGCGCGTCCACGAAGGCGACCTTCGCCTCGACGGAGACGGGGTTTTTCTCGTTCTGCAGGCCGTCGCGGGGGCCGACCTCGACGAGACGGGGCGTCGGGCGGATCGGAGGCTTTACCGGGTCCATTCGGGGGCTCGCTTTTCGAGGAAGGCGGCCAGGCCCTCCTGGCCCTCGGCGGAGGAGCGCAGGCGGACCAAGGTGTCGACGGTCATGCCGATCTGCTGATGAAGGCCCAGTCGCTCGAGGCGCGGCAGAAGGGCCTTCGCGGCGCGGATCGCGTTCGGGCCGCACTTGAGGATGCTCGCGGCGATCGCGTCGGCCTTGGCGTACAGCTCCTCGGGAGAGACCGCTTCGTGCGCGAGGCCCATGGCGACGGCTTCCTTCGCGCCGAACACCTCGGCGGTGAAATAGTAGCGGCGCGCGTTGGCCGCGCCGATCTTCGGGAGGACCCAGGAGGAGATGACCGCGGGCATGATGCCGAGGCGGCATTCGGAGAAGGCCAGCTTGGCGTCCTCGGCGAGCAAAGCGATGTCGCAGGCCGCGACGAGGCCGAGGCCGCCCCCGAAGACGTTGCCCTGGGCGGCGACGATGACGGGAACCGGGCACTCGTCGACGGCCTGAAGCATCTCGGCCAGCAGGCGGGCGTCCTTCTTGCCGTCCTCGGGGGAGAGCTTGCCGGATTCCTTCATCCAGTTGATGTCGGCGCCGGCGCAGAAGTCCTTTCCCCCGCCGGTCACGATCACGGCGCGGGCCGCGGAGTTGCTCGCGATCTCCCGGAAGACCATGGTCAGGGAGCGCAAGGTCTCGGCGTTCATCGCGTTGCGCAGCTCGGGGCGCGCCAAGGTCACCTTCACGACGGGGCCGGCGTGAACCTTCAGGTGCTGGTATTCCACATCACATCCGGAACACGGGCCGGTGCAGCGGCCCGATCGGCGCGTGGGCCGCGGCGGCCAGCGCCATCGCGAGGACCTTGCGCGTGTCGGCCGGGGCGATGATGCCGTCGTCCCAAAGGCGCGCGGTGCCGAAGTAGGGGTGGCCCTCGTTCTCGTACTGGGCGCGGATCGGCGCCTGGATCTTGGCCTCGTCCTCGGCGCTGAGCTCCTGCTTGGCGCGCTTGAGCTGCTCGCGCTTGATGATGGTCATGACGGTGGCGGCCTGGTCGGCGCCCATCACCGAGACGCGCGCGTTGGGCCAGGTGAAGAGGAAGCGCGCGCCGTAGGCGCGGCCGCACATCGCGTAGTTGCCGGCGCCGTTGGAGGAGCCGACGATGACCGTGATCTTCGGAACGCGGGCGGTGGAGACGGCCTGCACCAGCTTGGCGCCGTGCTTGATGATGCCCGACTGCTCGAAATCCTTTCCGACCATGAAGCCCGTGATGTTCTGAAGGAACAGCAAGGGAATCTTGCGCTGATCGCACAGCTCGATGAAGTGGGCGCCCTTGAGGGCGGCTTCCGAAAACAGGACGCCGCGGTTGGCGAGAATCCCGACCGGGCGGCCGTGGATCTTGGCGAAGCCGGTGGTCATGGTGAGGCCGTACAGGGCCTTGAACTCGTGGAAGCGGGAGCCGTCGACGAGGCGGGCGATGACTTCTTTCGGGTCGACCGGGCGGCGGAGGTCGCGGTTGACGAGGCCATACAGGTCGTCGGCCGGGTAGAGGGGATCCTCCCCCTCGCCGAGGTCGAAGAGAGGAGCGTTGAGGTTGGCCACGATGGAGCGGCAGATCTGCAGGGCGTGCTCGTCGTTGTCGGCCAGATGGTCCGTCACGCCGGAGGTGCGGCTGTGCATGTCGCCGCCGCCGAGCTCCTCGGCGGTGCTTTCCTCGCCGGTGGCCGCCTTCACGAGGGGCGGGCCGCCGAGATAGATGGTGCCCTGGTTGCGGACGATCACGCACTCGTCGGCCATCGCCGGGACGTAGGCGCCGCCGGCGGTGCACATGCCCATGACGATGGCGATCTGGGGGATGCCCATCGAGGACATGACGGCCTGGTTGTAGAAGATGCGGCCGAAGTGCTCCTTGTCCGGGAACACCTCCGCCTGCTTGGGCAGGAACACGCCGCCGGAGTCGACGAGGTACACGCAGGGCAGGCGGTTCTCGATCGCCACCTCCTGGGCGCGCAGGTGCTTCTTGATCGTCTCGGCGTAGTAGGTGCCGCCCTTGACCGTGGCGTCGTTGGCGACGATCACGCACAGGCGGCCGCTGATCACGCCCAGGCCGGAGATCATGCCCGCGGCGGGGACCTCGTCGTCGTAGAGGCCCATCGCGGCCAGGGCCGAGAGCTCGAGGAAATCGGTGCCGCGGTCGAGGAGGCGCTCGACGCGCTCGCGGGCCGTCAGCTTGCCGCGGGAGCGGTGCAGCTCGACCGACTTGGCCGAGCCGCCCGCCCGGGCCTTCTCCAGGCGCGCGTGGAGATCCTGGAGGAGGGCGTGGTGGTGCTGGGCGTTGGCCAGGAACTCGGACGAGTCGCGCGCGGCCAGGGACTCGATGGGAGGCGTGTCGGCGTCGATCATGAGCCGATGATACTATATGCCGCTCTCGGTAAAAAATGGGTTAAGACTCGCAAAGTGACTGGCGTCACACGGGGTCCGGGGCCATACTGGGGCATGGCATTCATGCCGGTGAAGACCGAGGCGCGCAAGGTCCATATCTACGAGATCCTGAACCGCACGCGCCTGGAGAGCCTCCTGGTGGTCACGACCTCCGACTCGGCCGACATCGGGAGCCGCCTCAAGCGCGAACCGCCCCCCGAGGCGGACGGCTGGGCGCCGGGCGACGACACGGCGGTGGAGATCCTGGCCCAGCACATGAACGAGGCCGCCGCCGAGCTCTTCCTGAAGATGCACCTCGAGCACATGCAGGCGCGCACGTGGAAGTTCCGCGTCTGGCGGACGTAGTCCGTCCGCCGGGCGCCCTCGAGACTTGCCTCGTCGTGGCGCGGACGGGGAGTATCCCTACGGGCCGGGCGACCGGCCCCTTCCCTAACGGATTTTGGAAGGGGCACTTCCTCGCCTTATGGCTCGGTCGCGCGCCCGGCGACCTGAGCGATCGATCCACGCGTGTTATCCCCAATATTCCACCGGTGGAATTCCGGGGATAAGCTCCAGGTCTGACACACCGCACATCGACGAAGGTCGCGCCGTTGAGCTCGCCAGGTA
>JAMPYD010000099.1 GCA_023700845.1 Elusimicrobiota bacterium
CGATCATTTGGGGAGTAATGGGATAATGGGAGGCCTGGCACCTTAAGCTTCTTCGAGCCAGCGCGTCATCAGGCGCTTGAGCTGGGTCTGATACGGTACGCCTGCGCGCGCGGCCTTGGCCTTGAACGTGTCGAGCAGGCCCTCGGGCACGCGCACGCTGATCAGGCGGGATTTCTCGGGACGCGGCGCGCCGTGGAGCAGCCGGAAGCCCTCGAGATAGCGCAAGGTCTGCTCGGGGCTCAGCCTGCGGCTTCGCGCCAACGCCTCGTCGGAGAAATACTGCAGGGGTCTTTCGCTCATGGCCGCTCCAGCGCTTCGATGTCCACCAGATCCTGCGGCCGGCCGGCCGCTCTTTTCATCGCGATCAGGGCGGCCTTCGACAGCACCGGGATGTCCCGCCCCGCGGCGCGCATGCGGGCGACCTCTCCGGCTTTCAGGTCCCAGGTCAGCACGATGTCCAGGAGGCGCGAGGGGTCCTTCGCGTCGATGAAATTCCAGGCGATGAGATTGCGCCGCTCGACGTATTCCTTTCGGAAAGCGAACACCTCCGCCGCGTCGACCGGCAGCCGCGAGGCCAGGCCGATCGACGTCAGGGCCTTCTCCGCCGCGACGAAGTTCTCCTTCGTCAGCGCCAGGACGACGTCCACGTCCAACGTGCCGCGGGTCGCGCCGTGAAGCGCCACGGCATGGCCGCCGGCCACCGCGAAGCGCACTCCCGCCTTTTCCAAGGCGTCCACGACTTCGAAAATAAACATATATACAAGTATATACACAGCGGCCGAATAGTCAAGGACCAACATGTGAATCTTAAGCAACAGTCTTGTTCACCAATATAAGGATAATCTGCTAGAATCGCGCGGTACCAAGGGCACGAATTTCCACGCGGAGAACGAATGGCCGACACGAAAAAGCGCATCCTCGTCGCCGACGACGATCCGGATTTGCTCGACCTGCTCATGATGGACCTCGCCTATCAGGGCTACGAGGTCCTCTCGGCCGCCAACGGCAAGGACGCGCTGCAGACCGCCCTCAAGGAGCAGCTCGACCTCGTCCTCCTCGACGTGATGATGCCCTACATCGACGGCTATCACGTCGCCTACGAGCTGACCAACAAGCTCGGCGCCAAGGCTCCGCGCATCATGATCATGACCAGCCGCGACACGGTCAAGGAGAAAGGCATCGCCCTGATGAGCGGCGCCACCGAGGTTCTCCAGAAGCCGTTCGAGATGGCCAAGCTCCACGAACGCATCGCCGCGGTTCTGGCGAAACCCGCTTGATTCATAAGGATTTATCGATGAAAACCGTCTTTGTCCTGCCGGCCCTGCTGGTCCTGCTCGCGGCCGCCGGCCTGCGCGCCGAGGAAGCCACCTCCGACGCGGTGAAGATCAAGCCGAAGGCCTCCGCCTCCCGCGCGGTCCGCTCCGCCCGCGACGGCGGCGTCACGCCCGACACCGACGTCATCGACGCGCCGACGACCGCGGTGCTCGACAACTACGGCTACTCCGCGCGCTCCCGCTTCTACTCCCGCGGCGGCCTGCTGCAGTACCTCTCGTTCGGCGTCTACCCCGGCATCAACCTCGGCGCCTCCGCGGCGATCGACGGGCTGATCGGCGACGAGAGCCACGTGCGCATGCGCGCCCCGACGGCGCAGGTCCGCTACCGCTTCTACGAGGGCGACAGCCAGCTGCCGTCGTTCGCGGTCGGCTTCGACGGCCAGGGCTACAGCTACAACTCCTCCATCCGCCGCTTCAACCAGCGCCAGCGCGGCTTCTACTTCGTGGCGTCGAAGGAGCTCGGCCTGCCGGGCCTCCAGCTGCACCCGTCGTTCAACATCTCGGACTTCGACTCGAACAGCATCTTCGGCTCCATCCCGCTGACGCTCAACATCCGGGACAAGGCCGCGATCCTCCTCGAGTGGGACAATATCGCGAACTGGAGCGACTCCCGGCTCAACGCAGGGCTACGAGCTTACCTTACCCCCAATTTCAACGTGGACTTCGCCGTGCGCGCCGTCGGCGCCGGCGGGACTTACAGCGACGCCGCGCGCCGCGGGCCGGAGCGCGTCGTGCAGCTCAAATATTCGAACAGCTTTTAAGCAGCGAGGATTTTCCCATGGCCAAACGCATCGCGATTCTCACCGGCGGCGGAGACTGCCCGGGCCTCAACCCGGCGATCCGCGGCGTCGTGCTCAAGGCGCACAAGCTCGGCTACGAGTGCGTCGGCATCCAGGAAGGCTGGAAGGGCATGATCAACGGCACGGCCAAGCCGATCGGCCCCGACGACGTCCGCGAGATGGTGGGCCGCGGCGGCACGATGCTCGGAACCTCGCGCACGAATCCCTATAAAAAAGAGGGCGGCGTGCAGGGCGTGCTCGCCAGCTTCAAGAAGCTCGACCTCCACGCGCTCGTCGCCCTCGGCGGCGAGGACACGCTCGGCGTGGCCAACAAGCTCTACAAGGAGCACAAGCTCAACGTCATCGGCGTGCCGAAGACGATGGACAACGACCTCGACGCGACCGACTACACCTTCGGCTTCGACACCGCGGCGACCCTGGCGATGGAGGCCGTCGAGCGCCTGCGCGACACCGGCCGCTCCCACCGCCGCATCATGGTCCTCGAGGTCATGGGCCGCCACGCCGGCTGGGTCGCCCTGTACACCGCCATCGGCGCCGGCGCCGACTACCTGTGCGTCCCCGAGCGCCCCGTCGACATCAAGGACATGTGCGCCAAGCTCAAGACCGCGCACGCCGCCCGCCAGGTCGCGATCGTCGTCGCCTCCGAGGCCGTGGACATCACCGGCGAGGAGAAGAAGGAGGAGCTCGACGACTTCGGGCACATGATCCTCAAGGACCGCGGCGTCGCCGGGCGCCTGGCCACGATCATCGAGGCCGAGACCAAGATCGAGACGCGCACCGCCGTCATCGGCCACATGCAGCGCGGCGGGCCGCCCACGATGTTCGACCGGATTCTGGGAACGCGCGTCGGCGTCAAGGCCGCGGACCTCGTTCATGAAGGGAAGTTCGGCAACATGGTGGCGCTCAAGGGCGACGCCGTGATCGCCGTCAGCCTCGAAGCCGCGACCGCCAAGCTCAAGACCGTGACGCCCGAGTGGCTCAAATTCTCGGACGACCTGCTCTGACCGAAACGGAGAACTATGCCGCAGGAAGACCAGCGGTTCCAGCGTAAGACCGTCCTCGTCAAGCGCGCGCTGCAGCTCAAGTACATCGGGATGGTGTTCCTGAGCGTGCTCGTCGCGTCGATGATCGTCGGCGGCGACGTGTACTACTCGCTGATGCGGGTGATGCTGACGGAGTGCCCGTCGGTCACCGACCGCGTCGTGCAGTTCAACACGGTGCTGCTGGTCAAGATCGCGCTGTACCTCGGCCTGATGCTGCTGATCTCCCTGTACGTCTCGCACCGGTTCGCGGGTCCCATCTACCGCTTCGAGAAGTCCTGCCAGTCCCTGAGCTCGGGAGACCTGACGCACCGCGTCTCCCTGCGCACCGGCGACGAGCTGATGGAGCTCCAGGAGGAGTTCAACGGCATGGCCGCCGCGCTCCAGGCCCTGCTGCAGAAGGACCGCAACCTCGTCCAGCGCCTGTCCGAGCGGGTCGAGGAGATCGCCAAGCGCCTGCCCCCCGACGCGGGCGGGGCGCGCGACGATCTGAAGGCGTTCAAGCTCGAGCTCGACCATCTGACCAAGTCGTTCAAAATCTGACCTCTCCGGCCGGCCCACTCATGCCCAATCGACTCCTCGCCGCCTCCCTGTGCCTCGTTCTCGCGGGCGCGCCCGTCGCGGCCCGCGCCCAGGCCCCGGAGCGCCCGGGCCGGATCGAGCGCGTGTACACGATCGAGGAGACGCTGCGCCTCATGCGCAACGACCCCAAGCTCCAGAGCGCCGAGCAGGACGTGATCATCGCCGGCGCGCGCGTCACCGAGGCGCGCCTGCGCTTCCTGCCCGACATCGGCCTGCAGGCGAGCGCGACCAAGTTCGACGCGCGCTATCCGTTCGCGCTCTCCCCCGAGTTCCGCAGCCTGCTCCTGTTCCCGGGCGCGTCGAGCGAGAACATCTACTCCGGCCGCGCCTACTTCAACATGCCGCTGTACGAGGGCCGGCGCACGCTGAACACCCTGCGCCTCGCCCAGGCGTCGCAGAAGCAGGCCCTGTCCGACCGCGACTCGGTCCGCCTCGACGTGGCCCTGCGGGCGAAGGAGGCCTTCTACCGCCTCCTGCTCGCGCAGGAGCGCGACGGCGCGTTCGAGCGGCATCTCAAGAGCGTCGAGGCGGCGGCCGCGGCGGGCGACCTGGGGCCGTGGGAGCGCGTCGAGTCCGAGGCCGCGCTCGGCGCCGCGCGCTCGCGCGCCGCGGAGGCGCGGCACGCGCTCGACAGCGCGCGGCTTCAGTTCCTCAACACCCTGAGCCTCGAGCTCGACACGCCCTTCCGCGTGCAGGGCGACCTCGCGACCCGGCCCGTGAAGGCCGAGGTGGAGAAGGCCGTGATCTGGGCGATGGAGCTGCGCCCCGAGCTCCAGTCGCAGACCTACCGCGTGCAGATGGACGCGATCGGCGTGAACCTCGCGATCGGCCGCCGCAACCCGACCGTGTACCTGGCCGGCGACTACGAGCTGACCGCCCAGCGCTTTCCCCTCAAGAACAATAACTGGGACGTGACGCTCGGCATCAAGGTCCCCTTCGCCTACGACTTCTGGAGCCAGATCAAGCAGAAGCGCGCCGAGCAGCGCCAGGGCGAGCTGACCCGCGCCGAGCTGCAGGACCGCGTGCGCCTCGAGGTCCGCCAGGCCGCCGAGACCCTGCGCTGGTGGCAGGACGAGTGGCCGCGCCGCGAGAGCCAGTGGAAGCGGGTCCAGGCCCTTTACGACGACGCCGCCGGCAAGCCCGGCGCGCCCCTCTCCCGCCTGCGCGCCCGCGAGGGCGTCCTCGAGCTGAGGCTCGCCCACCTCTCCGCCGTCACGGAGCACATCCTGGCCCGCGCGCGCTTCGAGCGCGCCGTGGGACGGGAGATTCCTCAGTGAGGGCCCTGGCGGGGCTGCTCGCCCTGCTGCTCGCGGGATCCGCGGGCGCCGCCGACCTCTCCGCCGACGCCCTTCTGCGCGATCACCTGTGGCGGGAGGTGCGCCAGGCCCCGGAGAGCCGGCGGCCCAAGGTCGGGCTCGTGCTCTCGGCCGGCTCGCTGCGCGGCGTCGCGCACGTCGGCGTCATCCAGGCCCTGGAGGACGCCGGCTTCCCGATCGACCTGGTCGCGGGCACCTCGATGGGCGCCGTCGTCGGCGCGATGTACGCGTCGGGCAAGACGGCGAAGGGCCTGCGGGAATTCGCCGTCTCGATCAACGTCGGCAGCGGCAACAATCTCACGGCGGCGAGCCTGGTCTCGCTGCTGCTGTTCGACAAGCTCCTCTCCTCCGAGAACACCGAGATCATGCTGCGCAAGAACATCGGCGGCGTCCGCTTCGACCAGACGCTCAAGCCCTTCGCCTGCGTGTCGATGGACGTGTACACCGGCGAGGCCATCATCTTCCGCGACGGGGACGTCGCGAAGGCGGTGCGCGCGAGCATGAACCTGCCCGGCATCTTCCGCCCGCTGGAGTACCGTCACCGCTTCCTCGTGGACGGAGGCGTCGTGGACTACATCCCCGTCGACGCCGCGAAGCTGCTCGGCGCGGAATGGACGATCGCGAGCGTCACCGAGACCGATTACACGACGTCCCGGCCGGAGAACGTCCTCGAGTCCCTCCTGCAGGTCATCGACATTCGAGGCTCTTACCTGTCCCGGGAGCAGCGCAAGCAGGCCAGCTTCGTCATCGAGCCGCCCGTCGGCGACATCGGCATGTTCGAGGATCACCGCATCGTCGAGGCCATCGACAAGGGCGTCGTCACCGCGTCGGCCAAGCTCGACGCGGCGAAGGAGAGCCTGATCCTGGCCTCGATCCCCCGGCTGCGGGACGGCTGGGGCGCGAAGGGGGCCAAGGCCGAATGAGCCGCCTCGCCCTGCCGCTGGCGCTCCTGCTCCTCGCGGCCCCGGCGCGCGCCTGGCGCCTGTGGGGCGAGCCGTCCGACAAGAAAATCCGCCCCGTGCAGGCCCTGTCCGACGCGCGCAAGCCCGCCGAGGTCGTCGCCGCGCTCACCCCCGAATTCATGCAGACCCTGCGCGGGACCGACCTTCGCCAGGCGTACGTCCTCAAGGGCGACAACCTCGACCTGCTCGGACGGGTCGACGAGGCCCTCGGCGTCTACCAGCTCGGGGTGAGCCTGTTCCCCAAGAACGTGGACCTGCTGACGCGCCAGGGCGACCTCCTCCACCGCACCGGCCTCGACGAGCAGGCCCGGGTCTTCTACCTGAGGGCGCTCGTCTACGAGCCCCGTCATTTCGGCGCCCACCTGGGCCTCGCCGAGATCGACCGCCGCCTCGGCTTTCTCGACCGCTCGGCCTCCCACTACGAGACCGCGCTGGAAACCCTCGACGGCCGCGCCGACGTGTGGCGCTCGTACGCCGAGACCTTGCTCGCGCAGCGCGACTGGACGACCGGGGACCTGGCGATCGCGCGCGCGATCGCCCTCGAGCCGGAGAACCCCGAGGGCCTCGTCCTGACCGCCTTCACGCGCCGCGCCCAGGGCGACATGGCGGGGGCGCTCGCGGCGCTCGACGAGGCCCTGACGCGCGGCGGGGGCGTCGGCGTCCTGCGCGCCAAGGCCCTGTGGCTCGTCGAGGCGGGGCTTCCGGAGCAGGCCCTCGCGCAGGCGGCCCTCGTGCTCAAGGAGTCCCCCGACGACGGCGCCGCGCTGTGGGCCCGCGCCCGCGCCCTTCTCGCCCTCGGCCGCGGCGCCGAGGCGCAGCGCGAGCTGGCCCCGCTGGCCGCCCCCGCGCGCGCCGACCTCGCCGCGCGCGCGGCCCGCGCCCTGCGCGACGCGATCCCCCCGGGGACGGCCTCCCGATGAAAGTTCCGTTCTGGAAGCTCACGGGTGCC
>JAMPYD010000100.1 GCA_023700845.1 Elusimicrobiota bacterium
CGTCCTGGCTGATCCAGCGCGTCGTCGCGGCCTACAACGCCGGGCCGCGCTTCCTGGCCCACCGCCGCCTGTACCGGCAGACGCGCGACTACGTGAGGAAGGTGCTCCTGTTCTACCGCTCGAAGGTCAGCGAGCTGAGGATCGCCGCGCGGTAAATTAAACGCGACGAAACCGTTGCCTCGCCGCAAAGAGGATTCGGGTCCTCCATGGTATGATGTCGGCGTGACTTTTCTGCCCCGATTGACCCGACGCGCCGAGGAGCCCGAGCTGATGGACACGGGCGAGGCGAGCGAAAAGGAGCTCGGAGACGCGCTCGACTTCCTGTCCGCGTCGAACGCCTTCCTCGGCGGCTGGGCGGTGGTGCGCGAGCGGCTCGAGGTCTGGAGCCGCGCCTGGGACAAGCGCCGGCAGGTCACGATGCTCGACGTCGGCACCGGCGCGGCGGACATGCCGCTGCGCATCCTGAATTGGAGCCGCCGCCGCCGCTTCCACGTCGAGATCGTCGGCATCGACACCGACGCGCGGATTCTGGAGCTCGCCCGCGCCCGGACCGAGGGCGAGGAGAACCTGAGCCTGATCCACTCCGACCTGCGCTCGTTCGCGGCGCAGGGCGACCGCTTCGACTACGTGCTGGGCTCCCTGTTCCTCCATCACGTGCCCCCGTCCGAGCTCGAGGAGGCGCTGCGGCTGTGCGACGGCCTCGCGTCGAAGGGCCTGCTGTTCAGCGACCTGCACCGCTGCGCGGCGGCGTACGCCGGGGTGAGGGCGCTGACCTGCCTGGCCGGGCGCGTGTCGCGCTGCGACGGGCCGCTGTCGGTGCGGCGCGCCTTCCTCCCCGAGGAGCTCGAGCGCGCGGCCCTGAACGCGGGGCTGGGCTACCTCCGCGTGCGGCGCGGGCCGTTCTTCCGGCTGAGCCTCGCCGGCGAGAAGCTGTGACGGCGCGCGTCCTCGCCGTGGGGACGGCCGTGCCCGCGCGGCGCCACGAGCAGGGGGCGATCCGGGACCTGTGCGCCGCGGCGTTCGCCGGCACCGCCGCGGGCGGCCGCGAGGACCTGTTCGACCGGGCGGGCGTGGAGACGCGCGCCCTGGTCGAGTCGCCGGAGTATTATTTCTCCGGCGCGACGTTCGAGCGGCGCAACGCGGATTACCTCGCCCACGCCGACGCGCTGGCCCGCCGGGCGCTCGAGTCCGCGCTCGAGCAGGCCGGCGTCGGGATCGGAGACCTCACGCACCTGTTCAGCGTCACCACGACCGGCCTCCTGACCCCGAGCCTCGACGCGCGCCTGGCGCAGGCCCTGCCGTTTCGGCGGACGCTCAAGCGCACGCCGCTGTTCGGCGTCGGCTGCGCGGGCGGGGCGGTGGCCCTGTCCCGCGCCTTCGAGTACCTGCGCGGCCATCCCCGGGAGACGGTCGCCGTCCTGTCGGTGGAGCTGTGCAGCCTGACGTTCCTGCCGAAGGACGGGACGATGACGCAGCTCGTCGCGGCCGCCCTGTTCGGGGACGGCGCCGCCTGCGCGATCCTCTGCGGCGAGCAGGCCCCGGCCGCCGCGCGCGCGCGGCTCTCCTTCGTGGACAACGAGAGCGTCCTGATCCCGGATTCCCTGCACGTGATGGGCTGGGACTTCGGGTCGGACGGCATGCGCCTCGTGCTCTCTCCCGACGCGCCCGCGATCGTTGAGCGGAACCTCGAGGACGCGCTCGGCCCCTTGCTCGCGCGCCACGGCGTCTACGTGGACGAATTGGCCCCCTTGATCCTGCACCCGGGGAGCGCCCGCATCCTCGACGCCTGCGAGCGGGCGATGGGGCTTCCCGACGGGGCCGCCGCGCTGTCCCGCTCCTTTTTGAGGCGGCACGGGAACCTGTCGTCGGCCTCGGTCCTGTTCATCCTCAAGGACGCCCTGGCCCGGCCCGGGCCCTCTTCCTCCTGGGGGCTTCTCGCCGCCCTCGGCCCCGGCTTCGCCTGCGAGGCCCTCCTCATCCGGAATTCGTGATCCACGACTGCGCGATCGTCGGCGCGGGGCCCGCGGGCCGCGCCGCGGCCCTGTACCTGTCCCGGGCGGGGCGCACCGCGGCGCTGATCGACCGGGCGTCGTTTCCCCGGCGCAAGGCCTGCGGCGAGGGCATACTCCCGGCGGGCGTCGCGGTCCTGCGCGACCTCGGCGTCTACGGCGAAGCGGCGGCCCTCGGCCGCCCGTTTCTCGGCGTCAGCTACACGACGCGCGACGGTCGGCGGGCGGCCGGCCGCTTCCCCGAGGGGCCGGGACTGGCCATGCCGCGCGAGGACCTAGACCATCTGCTCCTGCGCCGCGCCGCGGCGGCGCGCGGCGTCACGGTCCTCGAGCGCAACGGCGCGGTCGCCGTGGAACGGGAGCGGGAGGTCCTGCGCGTGCGCCTGGAGAACGGCGACGTGGCCGCCCGGCGCCTCATCGTCGCCGACGGCCTGTCCTCCCCGACGCTGCGCTCGCTCGGCGTGGGCCGCCGCGCCCCGCTCCGCCGCCGCTACGGCCTCGCGGCGCGGCTGACGGGCGTCGAGGGCCTCGGGAGCTTCGTCGAGATCTTCATGCTCGACGGCGGCGAGCTGTACCTGACGCCCCTGCCGGGAACGGGGCGGGCCTCGGCGGCTCTGCTGCTCGAGGGAAGCGCCCTCGCCGGGGCGGCGCGGGGGCGGGAGGCCGCGTTCTGGCGCCTGGCGCGCTCGCATCCCGCGCTGGCCCCGCGGCTCGGTCGCGCGATCCTCGCGGATCCCATCATCGGCCTCGGCCCCCTCGCCTCGGAGGCGGAGCGCTGCGAGGACGGCGCCTGGATCGCCGCCGGTGACGCGGCGGGGGCGGTGGACCCTCTCGTCGGAGACGGCGTCGGACTGGCGCTGCGCGGCGGCCGCCTCGCCGCGGAGGAGACCGACGCGGCGCTCGCCGGCGCGGGAATCCCCGGCCGCTACACGAGGGACCGGCTCCGCCTGCTTCGGCCCAAGCGGCGCCTGGCGAGCCTCGCGCTCGCGATGAGCCGCCGGCCGCTCCTGGCCCGCGCCGCGGTCTCCGCTCTGGGCGCCTGTCCGTCCGCGTTCTCCGCCCTGCTCGCGGGCTGAGGCTCAGAGCTCGTGCAGCGGGCGGGACCCGGTCTTCGGCTGCAGGCCGGTGCAGGATAGGAACACGCGCCCCGTGTCCGGATCGTAGCCCCAGCCCCCGTCGTCGGGCGGGACCCCGCCGCCCCGGAATATCGCCGCCCGGCTCGTCGCGGCATGGACGTGCTCCTTCTCGTCTTCCGCGACCGTCCAGATCCGCAGAGGCGGAAGCGGCCCCAGCTCCTCGAGGTTCGCGGGCGCGCGGCCGCGGGCGGCGCGGAAGCGCTCCACCTGCGCGCGGGCGGCGGCCAGCTCGGTCAAGCCGCCGTGGTGCAGGCGGAACGCCCACATCATCTTCGGGATGACGATCGCGTTCGCGAGCATCAGGAGCAGGCAGAGCCAGCGCGCCCCCGAAGCGGCGCGCCGCAAAGTCCCCTCCCGGGCGAACGCCGCGAGGAGGAACGGCAGGGCGGCGCCGGCGAGGACGACCGGCGCGAGCCGCTCGGGCATGCCCGGGCGCGAAGCCGCCCAGAGCCAGAGGGCGGGCGGCCAGGAGCCGAGCGCGAGGGCGAGGAGAAGGGACATCCCGGGAAGTTTACTTAATCGCGGCGCGGCCGCCGGAAGCCGGCGGCGCAGAACACCATGGCCATGCCGATGATATAGAGGCGGAAGCTGTCGTCTCGCCCGGACCCGGAGAGAAGCCATTGCGGGATGAGGCCGTCCTGGGGGTCGAGGACGATCCCGGCGAAGCCCCGCAGGGCGACGAGCGCGCCGACGAGCATGAGGAAGCCGGCGGCCCTTCCGTGCCGCGGGACCGTCTTCGGGGACGCGGCGTCCTCCCGGCCGCGCCAGGAGCGCGCCAGGTCGTAGCGCGCGCGCCGGTACGGGTTGCCCAGCACCTCGTAGGCGGCCTGGATGCGCATGAAGCGCTCGCCGGCGCTCGGGTCGCCGCCGTTCAGGTCGGGATGGCGCTGAAGGGCGAGCGCCCGGAAGGCGGCCTTGATCTCGTCGGGCTTGGCGTCGCGCGGCACGCCCAGGATCTCATAGCAGTCTTTCTCCATGGGCGAAAGTCTACCGATCGCGACGCGACGGCCCCAGAACAGGAGTGGGACTTTTTAGCGACGCGTCAGTCGCCGCCGCCCACGTCCGCCGCGCTCCGCGGCGAGAGGCGCCCCTCGGAGAGCAGGTCGTCGACCGCGGCGAGCAGCTGGCGCCGGCCGACGGGCTTCGTCAGGTAGCCGCTGCCGCCCGCGCTCATGCTCTTCCGGTAGTCCCCGAACTCGCGCGAGGCGGTCAGGAACAGGATGGGCACCAGCCCGAGCCCCGGGGTGGCGCGAACGCGCCGGCAGGCCTCGAAGCCGTCGGAGCCGGTCAGGTGCAGGTCGAGAATCACGAGATCCGGGGTCCGGGCGCGCAGGGCGCCGACCAGCTCGTCCGCGTCCTTGAGCGCGACGGTCTCGTACGTCGGTTCCAGCCAGGAGTGCACGACGGTCTGGAAGTCCGGCTCGTCGTCCACCATGTAGATGCAGGGCTTCATGCTTCAAGGGTAAGCCCCGAGCCGCGGCGAAGCCAGTCAAATAAACGTCAAGTCTCAGGCGCCGCGCTTCTTGCGGGCGGCGACGGTCTCGCCGGCGATGCCCCAGCTGTCGGCCGGGACCTCTTCCATCACGACGTGGGTGGTCGCCGGGTTCTTGCCGAGGACCTCGGCGGCGAGCGCGGTGACGCGCTTGATGAACTCGGCCTTCTGCTCGGCCGTGGGGCCGGGGGTCATCTTGATATTAATGAAGGGCATGGGGGTATCATACCAACGACGGGGATCAACCACAAAGACACAGAGACACAGAGAAAGAGAGGGTAACGGCATCGGCGTGCCGTTACCCTCCTTTCCGTTCTTCGTGTCTCTGTGTCTTTGTGGTAAAACCCCCTCGGATCAGCGTCCGCGCGCGGCCGGCGCGGGGCGGCGCTCGCCCCGGTGCTCCAGGCGTTCCCCGCGGCGCTCCAGGCGCTCGCCGTGGCGCTCGCGGCGCTCGCCGCGGCGTTCCAGGCGCTCTCCGCGGTTCTCGCGGCGCTCGCCCGCGCGCTCGAGCTTGTCGGCACGCTTCTCGAGGCGGTCCGCGGCCTTCTCCTTGCCCGCGGCCTCGAGCTGATCCGCCTTGGCGTCGAGCCTCTCGGCGCGCTCCTGCATGCGCTCGCCCTGATTCTGCAGACGCTCCCCCCTATTCTCCATGCGCTCGCCCTGCCGCTCGAGGCGCTCTCCCCTGTTCTCCAGGCGCTCGCCGCGCCGCTCGAGTTTCTCCCCGACATGCTCCGCGGCTTCCTCGGCCGAGGCGGCCGGGGCGAGGCTGAGCATCACGGCGAACATCAGAAGGCTTTTCATTTTGGTTGGTCTCCTTTGCTACCTTACCCCCCATGACGCGACAGGCCGCCCCGAGGTTTAGTGACTTCGGTCACGACTAAACCCCCATGCTCCCGGAAGCGTCTAGAGGGATGGAGGATCGAGACCGCGGCCTCATTCAAGCCGTCGCTCAAGGCGACGAAGCCGCCCTCGACGCGCTCATGAAGGCCCACATGCCCTCGGTTCACGCGGTCGCGCGGCGCCTGCTCGGCGACGACGCCTCCGCCGACGACGCGGCCCAGGAGACGTTCCTGGCCGTGTGGCGCTCCGCGAAGACCTATCGCGGCGACGCCCCGGGACGGGCCTGGATCCTGAGGATCGCCCTCAACAAGGCGCGCTCCGCCGGCCGCTGGCGCTCCGTGCGGCGCTGGCTGAGCCTCGACCATGCGGCGGGCGGAGATCCGGACGCGCCCGCTCTGGGCGAAGCCGTCGCCGACCCCTCGCCCGAGGCCGATCCGGCGGGGAAGCGGGAGCGGGACGACCGGGCCGAGCGCCTGCGCGCCGCCGTGGAGGGGCTGCCCCCTCGCCAGAAGGAGATGGTCCTGCTGCGCCTGGAAGGCCTCGAGATCAACGAGATCGCCGCCGCCGTGGGCGCCGCCGAGGGCACGGTCAAGGCGACCTTGCATCAGGCGCGGGCGCGCCTCGAACCGCTTTTAAAGGAGACACCGTGAGCGACCCCTTCTGGGACGACCTGAACGAAGCCCTGCCCCGCGTCCGGCGCGGCGAGCCCGGCTGGGCGCACCAACGCGGGAAGGTCCTGTCTCTCCTGCGCGGCGGCTCCCGGGCCCCTCGCCGTCTCGCGGGCCTGCTCGCCGCCGGCGCTTTGGCCGCCGCGCTCGTCCTGGTTTTCCGGAACAAGCCCGAGGCGCCGCCCGAGACCCAGCCGACGGCGTCGATGCCCGCCGAGGACATCGATTTCCTGGAGACGACCCCCCTGCTCGAGCACCTGGACGAGCTGGAAGACGCCGTGGAGCTGGACAAAGCATGAGCTATCTCGACCTGCTGTTGATGGCCGCCGTTCTCGCCGGGAGCATGGCGGCCCGACGCGAAGCCTTGGCGCACCCGCCCGCGGAGATGCTGCAGAACATCGAGCTGCTCGACGACCTGCCCCTGATCGAGGGCGGCGCGGAGGCGCCATGAAAAGAATCCTGTTTACCTTGCTGCTGGCCGTCTCCGCCGCCACGGCGCGCGCCGACGACGCGGCCCGCGCGCGCTGGGAGGCGATGACGCCCGCCGAACGCGAGCGCGTCGTCGAGAACTACCGGCGCTGGAAGGCCATGCCCGAGGAGCGCCGCGCCGAGATCAAGGAGCGCCACGAGCGCTTCTCGGCCCTGCCGCCCGAGGAGAAGCGGGCGCTCCGCGCCCGGTGGAAGCGCTTCCAAGCGCTGTCGCCCGAGCAGCGGGCCCGGCTGCAGGAACGCTTCCGCAAGCTCGAGAAAATGCCGCCCGAAAAGCGCGAGCGCTTTCTGCGCGAGCGGCGGGAGCGCCGGGAGGACCGTCAGC
>JAMPYD010000101.1 GCA_023700845.1 Elusimicrobiota bacterium
GCCCTCGCCCCCTCCGCGAGCCCCGTCTCGATCGCGGCCGCGAAGGACGGCTCGGCCCCGGCCCTGCGCCGGGACGCCCCCGTCGAGGATTCGAGCCGCGCCGGCGCCGAGTCCTTCTCCGCCCTGTACCCCGAGGCCTTGATCGAGGGGAGCAAGGGCACCCTCGCCGATCCCGTCCAGGCGCCCGCCGCGGCCTCGCGCCGCACCGCGTTCCGGTTCGCGCCCGTCGCCGCCGCGAAGAACGACGCGCCGCTTCCCGTCGAGACGCCCGCGGCGAAGGCCCCCGCTCCCGCCCCGGCCAAGCCCTTCTGGCACCGCCCGCTCGTCCGCGTCGCGGCCTTCGCGGGCGTGGCCGCGCTCGCCGCCCTCGGACCCCTCCTCGCCGCGAACGTGGGCGTCGTCGCCGCCGCCGGCAGCGTCGCGCTCAGCGTCATCGGCATCCCTCAGATCTGGAAGAACTACAAGGCCGGGCGCGACGGGGTCAAGGACCTGGCCATCGCCAGCCCGCTGATCTGGTTCGCGGCCGCCACCTTGCTGTCCGTCGTGTCGATCGGCTCGGGCGCGAGCCTCTGGTGGAACCTCGCCAACGTCGCCGGCGTCGTCGAGAGCGGCGTCGTCGTCGGCCAGATCAACTGGCACAAGCGCGACCGCAAGGAGCTCAAGGCCACGGCGCTGACGGCCCTGGCGGTCCTGGCGCCCCTGCCCCTGATCGCCGGCGCGGTGTTCATGCCGCTGTCGGCCTGGCTGACCGCTTCCTTCACGGCGGCGATGGGCCTGCTCTGGGTGCTGAACTGGCCGCAGATCCGCCAGAACTTCAAGATCTTCGAGAAAGAGGGCCGAGCGCCCCAGGGCATCGCGCCGATGTACCCCGCCCTCGTCGTCGCGGGCAGCCTCCTGCACCTCTACGCGGCCCTGATGGGCGGCGACATCCGCTGGGCCGTGAACGCCGCGATCGGCATCCTCACGGCGACGATCGTTCTCTCCCAGATCTACGGGCCGAAGGCGGCCAACGCGCTGATCGGGCCGGTCGTGCGCCTGGTCGAGCGCCTGATGCCCGGCAAGGCGGCCCCGGCCCCCGCCGCCGCCGCCGACGCCGCGCTCAAGGCCAAGGCGCGCGCCCTGATCGCTCCCCTTCTGCCCGCCGGCCTGTCCCGCCACGCCGCCCGGGACGGCGGCAAGGCCATGGCGAAGGCCCTCGAGGCCGCCCGCAGCCTGCCCGGCCGCAGCGTCGTGTTCCTCGAGGCCCCGACGGCCGCCGGCAAGTCCACCTTGGCCGAGGGCCTGAAGGCGACGCTCGGTTCGCGCATCAAGGTCTTCCCGGTGGACCGCTACTTCAAGCCCAAGTCGGAGGTGCCGCTCGGCCCCGACGGCCAGCCCGACTTCGACCGCCCGGAATCCTTGTACCTCGACCGCGTGGCCGCCGACATCCGGACCATGCTGGCGGGCGGCCGCGTCGAACTGCCCCTCAACGACATGGCGACGTCGACCACGCGCTTCGACAGCGGCGAGTACCTGGCTTTGGGGGCCGACGAGGTTCTGATCGTGGACTCGATCTACGCCTCTCACGACAAGCTCCTCAAGGCCGCGGAGGGCGCTTCGACCCTCAACGTCTATCTCGACGCCCCCGCCGTCATCCGCCTCGCCCGCCGGCTGCGCCGCGACCGCCTCGAGCGCGGCATTTCCGCGGAAACGAATCTTCAGCGCTGGCCCGTCATCCTCCGGAACGAGGCCGAGTTCATCCTCCCGCTCAAGCGCCGCGCCGATTACGTCGTCAACCTGATCGGGTCCGAGGAGATCGGAAAGCTCGCCGACACCTACGGCGACGTCCTGGCGGCCGAATGGGCCGCGAAGGGCGAGGACCCGGCGCTGACCGCGCGCTTCCTCGAGGGCATCCGCTCCTCGCTGCTGGCCGACCAGAACTCGCGGCCGATGCGCATCCTCATCACGGGCCCCCCCGGCTCGGGCAAGACCACCTACGGCAAGATGCTGGCCCGCGACTACGGCATGATCCACATCTCCGTCGGAGAGCTGCTCCGCGCGAAGGCCGCCTCCGACCCGGCCCTGGCGGCGGAGATGTCGAAGGGCGAGCTGGTGGACTCCGCGCTCGTGCGCGGCGTGGTTCTGGAAAGGCTGTCCCGCCCCGACGTTCTCGCCGCCGGCTTCGTCCTCGACGGCTTCCCCCGCCGGCCCGAGGAGATCGGCGTCATCGAGTCCTGGATTCAGGAAGGGAACACGATCGACGCGCTCGTGAACCTCAAGACGCCCGTGGCCGAGCTGCAGCGCCGCATCGCCGCCCGCGGCCGCATGGACGACAGCCCCGAGGTGTTCAGGCGCCGCATGGAGATCTACCGCGAGGAGACCGCCCCCGTCCTCGAGCATTTCCGTCGGACCGTGAAGGTGCTCGAGACCGCCGCCGCCGGCCCCGACGCCGAGGCGAACTACGCCGGCGTGCGCGCCCTCGTCGACCAGGTCCGCGCCGAGCCGTAACGGCAACGGCGAAAACCACAGAGACACAGAGGACACGGAGAAAAACGAAAAGAAAGTTAACGGCGTGAATCGTTGCCGTTAACTTTCTATCCGTTGACGTTCTCTGTGATCTCTGTGTCTCTGTGGTTAGGCGCCGTTGAATCCCGTCAGGCCGCGACGCTCAGCGCCGCGACCATGTCCTCGATCTTCGTGAACTTCTCGCGGATCTTGCCCTGCGCGGCGCCGCGGCTGCGCTCGAGCTCGTCGATCTTCTTCCACTGCGCGTAGCTCACGACCGCCACGCCGCGCTCGTTGAGGAGCTTCGGCGCGGATTCCGGCGCGGTGTCGACGACCCCCGAGGGGAGCTTGCCGGCCTTGAGGTCCGCGAGCATCGACTGCACGGTCAGCACGGAGTCCGCGCGGTTGGTGCCGATGAGGCCCGACGGGCCCCGCTTCGCCCAGCCCACGACGTACTCGCCGGGAAGGTGCGCGCCGTCGACCGTGACGCGGCCGTCGACGTGCGGGATATGCCCGGACTTCTCGTCGAACGCGACGCCCGGGATCGGGATGCCGCGGTAGCCGACGGAGCGCAGGATGAGGCCCGCGGGGATCGTCTCGTACTCCTTGATCCCCACGCACTTGGCGCCGCCCTTGCCGTCGTCGACGAGCTTGTTCTTCTCGAGCTTCACGGCCTTGATCTTGCCGCCCTCGCCGACGATCTCGACGGGAGAGACGCAGTAGCGCAGGCGGATCTTGCGGCCCTGCGTGCCCTCGCCCTTCTTGGCGTGCTCCTGGACGTAGGCGACCTTCTTCTTGTCGTTGGCGTCGGCCTTCTCGAGGTGAGAGACCTCGGTCACGACGGCCTCCTCGGGCTTGATGACGAGGTCGCAGCCCTCGAGCTTGCCGAACTCCTCGATCTCGACGGGAGAGTAGGCGGCTTCCGCGGGACCGCGGCGGCCGAGCAGCCACACCGTCTTGACCTTGCTCTTGCGCAGGGCCTCGAGGGCGTAGTCAGCGATGTCGGTCTTGGCAAGGCGCTCGGGATCGCACGCGAGCAGGCGGGTGACGTCCATCGCCACGTTGCCGATGCCGACGACCGCGACGTTCTCGCAGGACAGGTCGAAGGTCCGGTGGCGGTGGTCCGGGTGGCCGTTGTACCAGCCGACGAACTCCGTCGCCGAGAACGAGCCGTTGAGGTCCTCTCCGGGAATCCCCATCTTCCGGTCGCTCTCGCAGCCGACCGCGTAGACGACCTGGTCGTAGCGCGCGCGCAGGTCCTCGATCTTGATGTCCTGGCCGAGCCTCACGCCCCCGAAGAAGCGCAGGCGCGGGTCCGAGGCCAGCTTCTCGTAGACGGCCGTGACGGACTTGATCTTCTGATGGTCCGGAGCCACGCCGCCGCGCACCAGCCCGAACGGGGTGGGCAGGCGGTCATAGAGGTCCACGCGGACGGTCAGGCCCGGGGCCTTGAGCAGCGCTTCCGCCGCGTAGAAGCCGGACGGGCCGGCTCCGATGATCGCGACGCACAGGGGTCTTTCAGGGGTGCCGACAGAGCTCATGTTGTTCTCCATTTAGACGTATTCCTTGTATTCGGGCTGATACTGCATGGCTTCTATGGTCTTGCCCAGGTCCTTCGGGCGCGGCACCGTGGCCAGCTTGCGCTTGTAGCACACCTCGGCGACGGCCTCGGCGATGCGGGCCGAGATCTCGCGGATCTTGGTCAGCGGCGGGAACAGCGCGCCCTGCTTCAGGTCCGCCTCGGTGACGAGCTTCGCCAGCGCCCGCGCGGCCTCGGCGAACATCTCGTCGGTGACGCGCTTGGAGCCGACCGCCACCACGCCCAGGCCGACGCCCGGGAAGATGTAGGCGTTGTTGCCCTGGCCGGGGACGAAGGTCTGCCCCTTGTGGACGTAGGTCGGGAACGGGCTGCCGCTGCAGAAGATCGCGCGGCCGTCGGAGAGGCTGTAGGCCTGCTCCGCCGAGCACTCCGCGTTGGAGGTCGGGTTGGACAGCGCGAAGATCAGCGGACGCTTGTTGATCCTCGCCATCTCCTCGATGATCTCCTTCGTGAACTGCTGGGGCATGCCTGAGACGCCGATCAGCGCCGTGGGCTTGATCGCCTTGACGGCGGCGAGCAGGTTCGGCACCGGGCCGTGGTTATGCTTGTGGGCGTACGCGAGCTTGTGGTGCTGCAGGTCGGTGCGGCTCGAGTCCACGAGCGACTTGGAGTCCATGAACCAGCAGCGGGCCTTCGCCTGCTCCTTGGTCAGGCCTTCGGCCATCATCGCCCCGACGACGAGGTCGCCGATGCCGATGGCCGCCTCTCCGGCGCCGTGGAACAGGATGACCTCGTCGGTGAGCTTGCGCCCGGTGATGCGGCACGCCGAGTACAGCCCGGCCAAGGTGACCGACGCGGTGCCCTGGATGTCGTCGTTGAAGGTGCAGATCTCGTCGCGGTACTTCTCGAGCAGGCGGAACGCGTTGTGGTTGGCGAAGTCCTCGAACTGCAGGAGCGCCTTCGGGAACACTTCTTGGACGGCCTCGACGAACTCCTGGATCAGGTCGTCGTACTCCTTGCCCTCGATGCGCTTCTCGGGCAGGCCGAGATACAGCGGATCCTCGAGCAAGGTCGGGTTGTTCGTGCCCACGTCGAGCGTGATGGGCAAAGTCTGGCCGGGCGGGATGCCGCCGCAGGCCGTGTACAGCGCGAGCTTCCCGACGGGGATGCCCATGCCGCTGGCGCCGAGGTCGCCGAGGCCGAGGATGCGCTGGCCGTCGGTGACGACGATGACGCGCACGTCCTGGCGGGGCCAGTTCTGGAGGACCTCCTTGATGTGGCCCTTCTCGTACTTGGTGATGAACAGGCCGCGCGAGCGGCGGAAGAGGTGGGCGTAGAGCTGGCAGCCCTTGCCGACGGTCGGGGTGTAGATCAGGGGCATGATCTCCTCGATGTTGTCGGTGACGACGCGGTAGTACAGGGTCTCGTTGCGGTCGAGCAAAGAGAGCATGTCCACGTACTTCTCGAGGTCGGTGACGCGCTTGCGCACGTTGGCGATGACGCGCGTCGCCTGGGCCTTCAGCGTGGAGACGCGGGGCGGCAGGAGGCCGAGCAGGCCGAGCTTCTGGCGCTCCTTGTAGGTGAACGCCGTCCCCTTGTTGTAGAGGGGGTCGTGCAGGAGATCGATCCCGGTGCGGCCCGGGTGGTGGGAGGTGTCGGCTTTCGCGGACGGGCTCGGAACGAAACCGTTCGCGTGAGAGGGGACCGGCTGGGACTTCGGCTTAGAGGTGGTTTTGGTCACGGCCTATCTTACGCAACGGATTGGCCATGAACCTTCCCCCTCGTCGTCACACCGGGGTCACAGAAAACACATTAAAATACGACGCTATTTAGTCTTCGCCCTGGTCCTTGGTGAAGGCCGGCTGGTCGTCGTACTTGAACAGCTTTTCGACGTGGACCCACAGGACCTGGGAGCCGACGCGCAGGAGGAGCTCGGCGATGTCCTTGTCGTCCAGAGTCTCGCCGTGGGTCGAGACCTTGAATCGGAGCCGCGCGCAGTCCACCGGGTCCGATTCGATGTCGTGGGTGTTGGGATAGACCTTCGTGCCGCGGCTCGAGATCTGGGCGAGGCGCACGGGCAGGCCGGTCAGGACCTTCTCGACCGAGGGGCCGAGCACGGCCGGATCGATCGCGGTCGCCACGAAGATGTCCACGCCCATCGGGCGGGTGTCCTTGGCGGTCACCATGACCGCGTCGCGGGTGACCTTGGGCATCTTGATCTTCCGGTACTCGCGGCGCGGGAACGACTTGGGCGCGGCGCCGAGGTTTTTGATCACCTCGGCGGTGAACGCCTTCGTGCCCGACGGCTCGCGGCCTCCGCCGGCCATGTCGGCCGTCAGGACCTTCCCGTCCTCGAGCGTGACCAACAAAGCGTTCTCGACCGCGTCGGCGGCCTTCATCTCGCCGAGGTGGCGCAGCATCAGCACCGAGCTGTGCAGGATCGCCGTCGGGTTGGCCATGTCCTTGCCCGCGATCTGCGGCGCGGAGCCGTGGACCGCTTCGAAAATAGAAGCTCCATCACCCAGATTCGCCGATGGGGCGAAGCCGAGGCCGCCGATCAAAGCCGAGGCGAGGTCGGAGAGGATGTCGCCGTTCATGTTCGTCATCACGAGCACGTCGAACTGCTCGGGGCGCATCACGAGCTGGTGGGCGCAGTTGTCGACGATCTGATGCTCGGCATGTATTTCTGGATAATCTTTAGCAACGTCCTCAAACACGCGCTTGAAAAGCCCTTCCGTGAACTTGAGAATGTTCGCCTTGGTCGCGCACGTGACTTTCTTGCGGTGTTCCGCTCTCGCTAACTCGAATGCCAGACGACAAATTTTTTCCGAGCCCTTCCGCGTGATGATCTTCAGGCCCTGGGCGACCCCGGGGGTCTGCATGTACTCGATGCCCGCGTCGAGATCCTCGACGTTCTCTCTCACCACGACGA
>JAMPYD010000102.1 GCA_023700845.1 Elusimicrobiota bacterium
AGCGCGACGACGAGCGCCGTCATCGCGGGACGTCCGGGCTGGCTGTCCCGCCTGCGCGGCGCGCCGGGGCCGGCCCTGCCCGCGCCCTTTCCGCCCTCGTATCTCATGCCCAAGGCCCGCGCGAGGGGCGGCCCGGCATGGGTGCTGGGGCTGGCCGTGACGACGATGCAGGAGCACGCGGCCGCCCTGCTCGAGGACGGCTCCGTCGCGGGCGCGGTGGAGGAGGAGCGCCTGTCGCGCGTGCGCCACCACGGCTGGTCGTCGAAGGAGCGGCCGGGCTCGACGCTCGCCTCCGATCCGACCCTGTGCCTCGAGGAGGTCCTGTGCCGGCGCGCCGCCGGGGCGCTGCTGTCCCCGCGCGGCCTGACCCTCGACGACATGGACGTCATCGCGGTCAACGGCATTCCCGCGCGCTATCGCCGCGCCTACCGCGCGCACGAATCCGGCGAGCCCATCCCCGTGCTGCGCGCCGGCCGCGTCGTCTACGTACCTCACCATCTCAGCCACGCCGCCTCCGCGTGGCGCCTGTCGGGGGAGAAGGACTCCTGGGTGCTGACCGTCGACGGGCGCGGCGACCGCGAGACCGCGGCGGTGTTCCGCGGATCGCGCGGGCGGCTGCGCCGGGCCGCGGAAATCCTGAGCCTCACCGACCGTTCCATCGGCGGCGTGTACGAGACCGTGACGCGCCTGCTCGGCTTCGGCTCCCACGGGCAGGGAAGCGTCATGGCGCTGGCGTCCTTCGGGCGTCCGGGCCGGGGCCTGGCGCGCTTCCTGTCCCGGCGCGGGCGGGGGGCATATCTCATCCGCGAGAGCGGGCTCGCCGAGCGCTTCGCGGCGCTGGCGCGCGCGCCGGGCGCGCCGCTGAAGGCGGGCCATGAGAATCTGGCCGCGTCCCTGCAGGCCGCCCTCGAGAAAATCATCGTCGGCGTCCTCCGGGACGCCGGCGTGCCCCGCGGCGCCTCCCTGTGCCTGGCCGGCGGCGTGGCCCTCAACTGCCGCATGAACGAGCTGATCCGCCGGACCTTCCGGCCCCGGGCCATGTTCGTTCAGCCCGCGGCCAACGACGCGGGCACGGCGCTCGGCGCGGCCCTCGAGGCGGCCGCGCTCTCGGGCGCGCCCGCGGCGCGGCCGCTGGCTCACGCCTGCCTCGGCCCGGAGTATTCGGAGGAGGAGGCGCGCGCGGCGCTCGAGCACGCGGGCCTCGCCTACGAGCGCCCCGCCTCGGCGGCCCGTGAGGCGGCGGCCCTGCTGGCGGCGGGGGAGATCGTGTGCTGGTTCCAGGGGCGCGCCGAATTCGGCCCGCGGGCCCTGGGCGCGCGCAGCATCCTCGCCGATCCCCGGCGCCCGGACATGCACGCGCGCGTCAACCGGCTCAAGGACCGCGAGGCCTGGCGCCCGTTCGGGCCGTCCATTCTCGCGGGCCGCGAGTCGGAGTGGTTCGAGGACGGCTTCGACTCCCGCTTCATGCTGTTCGCCCGCAAGCTCCGGCGCGGCCGCGCCGCGCGCGTCCCGGCCGTGGCCCACGTCGACGGCACGAGCCGGCCGCAGTCGGTCCACGCCGGGTCGAGCCCGCTCTATCACGAGCTGTTGTCGGCGTTCGACGCGCTGACCGGAACGCCCATGGTGCTCAACACCTCCTTCAACCGCCGGGGGGAGCCCATCGTCTGCTCTCCCCGCGACGCCGTGGACTGCTTCCTGGGCATGGCCGGGGCCGGCGTCCTGGTCCTGGGACCCTTCGTCGCCCGGCGCGCGGCGGCGAAGCCGCTCGCCGGCGACGTGGCCCTCGCCGCGCTTCCGGGCGGGAGGCGCCTGATGCTGAGGCTGACCGCCGCCGACGACTGCGACCCGGCGCACGCGCCCATCGCCGACCTCGCGGGCGTTCCGGACCGGAGCTTCGAGGACGCCGTCAGGGCCCTGGCCGCGGGGCGCGCGGCCGCCTGCTCCGAGCTCGTGATCATGCGCGGGGAGGCGGCTTCGCGCCCGGACCTGCCGGAGCTGCTGGCCCGCGCTCGCGCGATGGGCTACGGCTTCATCCAGATCCAAACGAGCGGGCGGAGCCTGGCGAGCGCCGGGACGCGCGCGCGGCTGCTTCCCCTCCTCGACGCCCTCGAGATCACGGTGTTCGCGGCCGACGAGCGGACGCACGACGCGCTGACCCGCCGCCCGGGCTCCCTGCGCGAGGCTCTCGCCGGGGCGCGGGCCGCGGCGGCGGCGGGGCGGGAGGTCGTGCTCCTCGTGCCGGTCGTCCGCGGCAACCTGTCCCGCCTGACCGCGGTCGCGGAGCTGGCCGCCAGGCTGGGCGCCGGACGCGTCCAGTTCTGCTTTCCGCGGCCGGTGGAGACGTCCGGCGGCCTCCGGGTCGAGGCGCTGGCGCGCCTGAGCGACGCCGCGCCGCGCATCCGCGAGGCGCTGCGCGCCGCCGCGGCGGCGGGGCTCGCGGCCTCGACGGAGGGCGTGCCGTTCTGCCATCTCGACGCCGAGCAGCGGACGGGTCCCGACTCGGGCGGGGGATGGGCGCGCTTCCGCGTCGACGACCTGAACCGGCTCGACGCGTCCCTCGATCCGGCGAGGGCCGGCTCGCGTCCCGAGGCGCCGCCCTGCCGCGGCTGCGGCGCGCGGTCCTCGTGCCCGCGCACCTGGGCGCTTTACCTCGCCTTGTTCGGGAGCTCCGAGCTGTCTCCCGTCGCATGACCGCGATCATAGACGCGCGGGCCCCGCGGGATTAAACTACGCCATGATCATCGAACTTTTCCTGTCGGCGATCTTCCTCTCGCCCGCCCGCGCGGCCGAGCCCTCCAAGGCCGCCGTCGAATATTCGTCGGCCGCCGTCTCCGCGGCGAACCGGAGGTTCGCGGCCCGCTGCGCCCGGGAGCCTCTCCCCGTCGACGAGCTCGTGTCGGACGCGGCTTTTCGCGCGGATTTGAGGACCGGCACCGCCGACGAAGAGCGGGACCTCGTGGAGTACGGCGCGTGCCGCACCCTGCAGGGAGCTCCCGGCGGGTGCTCGACGCTCGCCGGCCTCGGCCATCCGTTCGTCCTCAGCGCGGCGGACTGCCGCAGCCGCGCGGCGGAGGACCGGTTCGTGTTCGCGGCCGTGCGCGGCGGCGACGCGGCGTCCGCCTGCCGCGCCCTGTTCGAGCTCGCCGGCAAGCGCGGGCCCTCCGTCGAGAGGGGCTGCGCGGCCGTCATCGAAGCGGTCCGGGGCGGCAACGCCTCCGCGTCCTGCGCGGCGCTCGCGCGCGAACAGCTCGTCCAGCCCGGAGACTCGTGCCCGGACATGATGATCTCATGGTCCGGAGATCCGAAGGCCTGCGATCGCATCAAGGACGCGAACACCCGATATTCCTGCCGCGGCCGCGCGGCCCTGGCCGCGGGCCTGCGCGCTCCCGCGCAATGCGCGGCGTCGCCGTCGTGCCAGGTGCTCGTGACCAAGTCCCTGGGAGCGTGCGAGCCGCTGCGCGCGCGCTTCTCCGGCACTTTGTGCGCGCGCGTCGCAAAGGACCTCGCCGCGGAAAAGGACCTCGCCGCGCGGGAGCAGGAGCGCCTTCGCCAGGCGGCGCAGCAGGCCAAGGACCAGGCCGACAAGCGGGCGGTGGCCGCGGCCGCCGACAAGGCGAAGGCCGCCCAGCAGGCCCAGGCCGACGCCATCGCCAAGGCCAAGGCCGCGGTGGCCGCCGATCAGGAAAAGGTCGCGAAGCAGGCCGCGGACCAGGCCGCGAAGCAGGCCGCGGCCGCGGCCGCCGTTCGGGCCAAGGCCGACGCGGAAGCCCGCAAGGCGGCCGCGGCCAAAGCCCAGATCGCGAAGCAGGAGAAGGCGCAGTTCCAGAAGGGCGAGCCGATGCAGAAGGTTCCCGCCGAGGCGGCGGAGGCCATGAAGGCGATCGAGGAGGGCCGGCCCGTTCCGAAGCCGAAGCCCGAGCCCAAGAAGAAGGCCGCGGAGGAAACCGTTCCTTCCGAGCCGTAAATGAGACTGGCCGTTACGTTGCATAGACTTGCGGCGTGCATAGCCCCCGCTGCGCCGCCTCGCCCTCTCCCATCGACAGCGACGCGGCTCGCCTGCTCAAGATTCTCGGCACCCGGCGGCTCGCCGCCCTGCAGGCCGCCTTCGGCGGCCGCCGGCTCTGGATCCCCAAGGCCGGAAGCAACCTCCGCTGCTCCGTCTGCCGCCACCGCGATCAGTGCATACGCACCTGGCGAAGCCAGGGGCTGAGCATCGGCGTCATCGCCAGGCGCCTCGGAGTCTCGCCGAAAACCGTTTACCGGGTCCTCGGCTTCCACCGCGTCCGCGCGGCGGAATGATTCTCGTTCGGGGCACAAAATAGAATAGCCCCGTCGACGGGAAGCGGCTACCATAACAGCTAGTTCTCTCCTGAACGACATCTATGACTTCCGTTACAGAGGAATCCATGCCCACGTCCGACCTCGCTGAAATCGCGTTCGACCTCGACGAAAAGCTCTACTCGCTCGAGGCCGTCCAGAACGCCATCTACATCTTCACCGACCGCGCCTACGTGCGCGTCGAGCGCTCCGAGCCGGAGCGGCTGAAGGTCGTCATGACGGTCAAGGCGGGGGCGGCGCCGTCCGTGCGCGTCGAGCTGAAGGGGGAGTTCGACAACGAGCTCATTCATCAGGTCCTGCGCCAGCGCATCTCGGATTCCAACCAGAAGATCCGCGAGTTCATCGTCACCAAGGCGCTGATCTCGGCCCAGCCCTCCTCGGTGGTGTCCGTGTCGACGCCGGCCGCGGCGGCCGGGGACGCGCCGTGCCCGGAGTGCGTCGAGACCGGGGCGCCGCCCGCCGCGCCGCCTCAGATCGACGCGGCCCTGGAGAAGGAGATCGACCGGCTCCTGGCCGAGATCGAGAGCGGAGACGGCGCGGCCGACCCGCTCGGCGTGTCCGTGCCGTGGGAAGAGGCTTTCGGCGGGAAGGAGAAGAAGGACGAGCCCGAGGCCGCGGCGAAGGCCCCGAAGGCTCCGAAGGCGAAAGCCGCCAAGGCGAAGGCTCCCAAGGCGAAGCGCAAATGAGCGCGCCCGCGGCCGTCGACATTCCCGTTCTCGACCCCGTCAAGACCGGGCCTTTCCGCTTCCGGAAGGTGTCCGGCAAGATGCTGGTCACCAACGACCTGGGCCGCCACCGGCTCCTCGACGACGCTCAGTTCCGGAGGTTCGTCACCGGCGCGCTCGAGCCCGGCGACGCCTTGTACGAGAAGCTCAAGGTCGACGGCTTCATCCGCGACCAGATGGATTTCGACGCCATCGCCGGCGTCTGGGCGCAGCGCAACAAGTTCCTCTGGCAGGGCCCGACCCTCCACGTGATCGTGACGACGCTTCGCTGCAACCACCGCTGCCTGTACTGCCACGCCAGCGCGCTGGGCATGGCCGACGCGGCGACCGACATGACCGAGGAGACGGCGCGCAAGGTCGTCGACCGCATCTTCGAGAGCCCCAGCGGGTCGATCACCATCGAATTCCAGGGCGGCGAGCCGCTGGCGAACTGGCCCGTGGTCAAGTTCATCGTCGAGTACGCGACCGAGAAGAACAAGGCCGCGGGCAAGAGCCTCTGGCTGAACCTCGTCACGAACCTGAGCCTCATGGACGACGAGAAGCTGAATTGGCTCCTCGAGCGCGGCGTGAACTTCTGCACGTCCATCGACGGGCCCGCGGCCCTGCACGACCGCAACCGCCCGTGGAGCACCGGGGCCAGCCACGCCGAGGCGACGAAGTGGTTCAAGAAGATCGACAAGAAGACGCGCGCCAAGATGTTCCGCATCGACGCGCTGCTGACGGTCACGCGCCTCTCCTTGAGCCAGCCGCGCGAGATCGTCGACGAATACGCCTCGATCGGCGCGCGCGGCGTGTTCCTGCGCCCGCTCAATCCCTACGGCATGGCCGTGGCCACCTGGAACAAGATCGGCTACGGCCCCGAGGAGTTCCTGGCCTTCTACGCGAAGGCCCTGGACCGGGTGCTCGAGATCAACAAGGAGCGCGGCCTGCGCCGGCCGTTCTTCGAGCAGACGGCGCGGCTGTATCTGGCCAAGATCCTGACCGACGACGACCCGAACTTCCTGGACCTGCGCTCCCCCTGCGGGGCGGGCATCGGACAGATGGCGTACAACTTCGACGGCTCCGTCTTCACGTGCGACGAGGGACGCATGCTCAACCGGATGGGCGACGACACCTTCCTCATCGGGAAGGCCGGCGAGGGCACCTACGCCGAGTCGGCCGGCCACCCCGTCGTCCGGGCGCTGGCGGTCGCCTCCAACCTCGACAATCAAATCGAGTGCTCGAAGTGCGCCTACAAGCCCTATTGCGGCATCTGCCCGGTCCAGTGCTACAAGGAGCAGGGGGACATCACGGGGCGCATGCCCACCAACTCCCGCTGCAAGATCAGCATGGGCGTGCTCGACCTCTTGTTCGAGCGCCTGCAGGACAAGCGAAACGAGCGTATTTTCCGGTCGTGGCTGAAAAAGCGGAAGGGCGAGAGCGAGAAGGTCGTCGCGCTCTACCAGCGCGGGTAGGAGATTAATCATGGCTGACATGGAAAAGAAGACGGACAAATCCGAGAAGGAGATCATTCCGCGCGTCGCCAAGGACCTCTCCCGATTTCTGACCAGCGAGGAGGGGAAGATTCTCAAGAAGGACGTCGTCAAGGCGGCGGCCGTCCTGGGCATCATCGGCGCGGCCATCATGCGCGCGGAGGACCTGCTCGCCCAGACCGCCCACACCAACGCGATCCACAACAGCGGCGCCGGCTCCTCGCACGTCAGCCACAGTTCCCACGCCAGCCACGCCTCGCACGGCAGCCACGGAAGCCACGGCTCGCACGGCTCCCACGGCAGCCACGGGTCTCACGGCAGCCACGGGTCTCACGGCAGCCACGGGTCCCACGGCAGCCACGGGTCTCACGGCAGCCACGGGTCTCACGGCAGCCACGGGTCTCACGGCAGCCACGGG
>JAMPYD010000103.1 GCA_023700845.1 Elusimicrobiota bacterium
ACAAGATAAAGCAATTCAGCGTATTCATGCCGAACAAGCCGGGGGCGCTCACGCGCCTCGCGGCTTTGTTCTCTGAGAAGGGCATCAACATCCTCGGCATCGCCTCCGAGGTCCGCGACGACTCCGGGCTCGTGCGCATCGCGCTCGAGAACGACGCCGAGGTGTCCTCGATCCTGTCGTCGGCCGGCTTCTCCAGCGTGGAGACCCACATCCTGTCCGTGGAGGTCGACGACAAGCCCGGAGAGCTGCTGCGCGTGACGGCGGCGCTGGCCGAGGGGAAGATCAACATCACGACGGTGTACGGCACCTCGGTGGAGGGCGCGAAGACCTCCCGGATCCTCATCGCCGCCCAGAGCACCGACCGGGCGCTGGAGATCCTCGAGAAGCTCGACTCGGGCGCCCCCAGTAACGCATAAAAATTCGTTAGAATTAGGCATGTGCCGCCTATTCGCTCAAGTCGCCCCGCAGACCGCGTCCGCCCGCGACGTCCTGGCGGATTCGGAGTTCTCCCTGCTGCGCCAGGCCGACGGCGACCCTGAGAATCCCCAGAAGGACGGGTGGGGGCTGGCATGGTTCGGCGGCGACGGGAAGCCGCGCGTGGTCAAGAGCGGACGATCCGCCTCCGATGAGCGGGAACGGTTCACGGCCGCGGCGGGAGACGCCCGCTCCTCCGTGGTCCTCGGACACATCCGCGCCGCTTCCAAGGGCATCGGCATCGACGACGGCCGCGCGCACCCCTTCGCCGACGACGGCTGGGTGTTCATCCACAACGGGACTTTGTTCATCCACCGCGAGGTCGCCGAGGCGCTCGGGCCGCGCCGCGCGCGCCTGAAGACCGATAGCGACACCGAGGTTTATTTCCAGCAGTTCCTGAAGTTCATCGCCGAAGGAAAGTCTCCGTCGGAAGCGTTCGAGGCCTGCGTCGCCGAGGACTGGCGGCTGTGGGAGTCGTGCCGCTCCCGCTACCCGGAGCTCCCGGGGCCCTACTCGAGCCTCAACGCCATCGCCTCGGACGGTAAAGGAATCCACGCGCTCTGCCACGCCGCCCACCGGGGGCTCGCCGAGCACGGCGTCTTCCATCCGGATCAGCCGTGGTCGGTCATGAGCTTCTCGACCCGCGACGGCCGGTTCCTGCTCGCCAGCGAAGGCGTCGACGGAGGGGACTGGACGCGCCTGTCCCCGCCCGAGACGATCTCGGCCGTGCCGTCCCCGCGCGGCGTCGACGTGCGCCGCCGCCCCCTTAAGCTCGTCGGTCCGTTCGGTCCAGTCCCGGAGGTCTCCCGCTCATGAAATATGTCCTGCTCGTCTGCGCCATCGCCGTCGCCGGCTTCATGGCCTACAAGGAGTTCAAGCCGGTCCCGCCTCCGCCTCCGCCGCCGCCCCCGCCCGCGATCCTCTCCGAGCCCGCGCCCGTGATCAACGAGGCCGAGCAGGCCAAGATCCTCAAGTCCACCGAGGATCAAGATCCGAACGTCCGCTGGGAGGCCGTGATGCTCCTCGACAAGATGAAGTCGCCGCAGGCCATGCCGGTCGTCTTCCACATGCTGCGCAAGGACCTCGAGGCGCCCCTGCGCATCAAGGCGTGCGAGATGCTCGGCGACCGGCGCGGGCCCGAGGTGCTCGACGCCCTGGTCGGCGCGCTGAAGGACCAGGAGCCCGACGTGCGCCTGGCGGCGCTGCGCGCGATCGAGAAGATCGGCGACTACTCGGTGGCGGGCGTCATCGCCACGGGGCCGATCAAGGATCAGGAGGAGGGCGTGCGCCTGCAGGCGCTCAAGACGCTGAACACCCTCCAGGACAAGAAGCAGGCCGAGATCGAGGCCGCGCGCGTGCGCTACGAGCAGGAGAAGGCCGCCGCCGCGGCCGCCGCCGCGGGCAAATAGGGGATCGAAGGTGAATCGACTCGCGATGCTGTTCATCTTCCTCGGAGCGGCCGCGTTCCTCGTGATGGACTACAGGAACCCGCCGCGCGAGGCGGTGGCGCCGCCTCCGCCGCCCGCCATCGAGCAGCAGCCGGCGCCGGTCTTTTCCGAGGCGGAGATCAAGAAGGTCCGCCTCTCGCTCCAGGACTCGGACCCGTCGGTGCGCTGGGCCGCGATCCAGCTCCTGTTCAACATCCGCGATCCCCAGCTCGGACCGATGCTCGAGAAGATGCTGACCGAGGACCCCGATCCCGAGGTGCGCATGAAGGTCGTGTCGCTCTTCAAGGGCCGCGAGGACCTGTCCCGCCTCGGCGCGCTCGTGCGCGGGCTCAGCGACTACGACGCCAGCGTCCGCATCGCCTCGCTGCAGGCGCTCGGCGACATCGGAGACCCGTCGGTGGTGATCTGGATCACCGCGCTGCTGCGGGACGTCGAGCCCGACGTCCGCATCGAGGCCCTGCGCACGCTCGGACGTTTTCAGGACAAGCGCAAAGCGGAATTCAAGGCGCTGGCCGACAAGCTTCGCACGGACTACGAAGAGGCCGTGAGGCGCGCCGCCGCGCGCCGCTAGCGCTCAGACAGCCCAAGTCAGGAGATACCGTCATGGAACTCACCGGCATCAAGGAACTCAACAAGAAGGTCGCCGACGAGAGCCTGTTCGTCCAGGACCTCAAACGGGAGATCGGCAAGGTCATCATCGGCCAGGACGAGACGCTCGACCGGATCCTCGCCGCGCTCGTCGCCGGCGGCCACGTCCTGCTCGAGGGCGTCCCCGGCCTCGCGAAGACGCTCACGATCAAGACCCTGGCGAGCTGCGTCTCGGCCACCTTCTCCCGCATCCAGTTCACGCCGGACCTGCTGCCCGCGGACCTGACGGGAACCTTGATCCTCGATCCGAAGACCGGAGACTTCAAGCCGCGCAAGGGCCCCGTGTTCGCCAACCTCGTCCTCGCCGACGAGATCAACCGCGCGCCGGCGAAGGTGCAAAGCGCCCTGCTCGAGGCGATGCAGGAGCGACAGGTCACGATCGGCTCGGAGACGCACCGCCTGCCCGACCCGTTCCTCGTCCTCGCGACCCAGAACCCGATCGAGCAGGAGGGAACCTACCCGCTGCCCGAGGCCCAGGTCGACCGCTTCATGATGAAGATCCGCCTCGGCTACCCGACCAAGGCCGAGGAGAAATCGATCCTCGAGCGGATGGCCGGAGGCGCGACGCCGGCGGTCCGGCCCGTCGCCACGCCCGAGCAGCTCCAGCGCGCGCACGCGGTCGCGGCGTCGATCTACCTCGACGAGAAGATCAAGGACTACATCGTCGACCTCGTTTACGCGACGCGCGAGCCCGAGAAGCACCGGCTCGCCTCGCACAAATACCTGATCGCCTACGGGGCCAGCCCCCGCGCGACGATCTTCCTCGCGCAGGCCGCGAAGGCCCACGCGTTCATCAACGGCCGCGGCTACGTGACGCCCGAGGACGTCAAGACGATCGGGCCCGACGTCCTGCGCCACCGCGTCCTCGTCAGCTACGAGGCCGAGGCGGAAGGCGTCGACAGCGACAAGATCGTCCGCGCCGTCTTCGAGGCCGTCGAAGTCCCCTGACCATGCTCCCGCAGGAGATCCTAGCGCAGGTAAGGCGCCTCGAGATCGTCACGGGAAGGCTCGTCTCGGAGAGCTTCTCCGGCGACTACCTGAGCGTCTTCAAGGGGCGCGGCATGGAGTTCGCCTCCGTGCGGGAGTACGCGGAGGGGGACGACCCCCGCGACATCGACCGGAACGTCAGCGCGCGCGCCGGCAAGCCCTTCGTCCGCCAGTACGTCGAGGAGCGGGAGCTCACCGTCGTCGTCGCGGTGGACCTCTCCTCGTCGCTGTCGTTCGGCTCCGCCGAACGGCTGAAGCGCGAGGCCGCGACGGAGATCGGCGCCGCGCTGGCCTTCGCCGCCCTCCAGAACAACGACAAGGTCGGGCTCGCGGTGTTCACCGACGGCCTCGAGCGGTGGCTGCCGCCGCGCAAGGGGCGCCGCCACGTGCTCGCGATCATACGCGAGATTCTCGCGTACGAGCCGAAGGGCCGGAGGACGGCGATCGGGCCGTCGCTGGAGCGGCTCGCGCGCATGCTCAAGCGCCGGTGCATCGTCGTCCTCGTCTCGGATTTCCGGGACGCGGGCTTCGAGCGCGCGCTCAAGCTGTGCGCCATCAAGCACGACCTGATCCCGGTCGTCGTCGAGGACCCGCGGGAGGCGGAGCTGCCCCTCGCCTCCGCGGTCGTCGCGGTGCGGGATCCGGAGACCGGCGCCGAGGGCGCCTTCGATCTGCGGGCCGACGGCGCGGAGTACGCCCGCGAGGAGGCCGCGCGGCGCGCGGAGCTCGACCGGATTTTCCGCGCGAGCGGCATCGAGGCGGTGAGGGTGTCCACCGACCGGCCTTCGCTCGATCCGCTTCTCGCCTTTTTCCGAAGGCGGGCGAAGCGGAGGAGCCGGTGATGACGTGTTTGTCGTTGGTTCTGCTCCTCGGCGCGCCCGCGTTCGCGCAGCAGGCCCAATGGCAGGTCTCCGCCTCCTCCGTCGCCGTCCTGGCCGCGGAATCGGCGATCGTCTACCGCGGCGCTCCCGCCGGGCTGAAGGCCGACGCCGCGGGATCGACCACGGCCGATGTCGTCGTCGTCGACGCCGCCGAAAAGGACGGCGCGTGGTCCTGGACTTTGCTGCCGCTGTCGACGGGCACGCTGTCCTTCGTCGCCCGGTTCGTCTCTCCCGACGGCGGCGCCGTCGCCGCGCCTCCCGCCGTTTTTTCCGTGACCGTCGCCAAGCTTCCGGACGACGCGGACATCTCCGACATCAAGGGCCCGATCAAGGCGCGCCCCGCGCTGTGGCCCTGGCTCTTGGCCGCGGCGCTCGCCTGGGCCGCCTGGCGCGGCTGGAAGCGCTGGAAGACCCGCCGCCGGGCGCCGGACGGGACCCCGCTGGACGCCGCTCCGGCCCTTCCTCCGGAGGAGGCCGCCGCCCGGGCGATCGCCGAGCTGCGGGCCTCCGGGCTGTGGGAGTCCGATCAGGCCGCCTATTATTTGCGCCTGACCGACATTCTGCGGGCCTACCTCGAGGCCCGCTACGGCAAGCCCGTCACGGCGATGACGAGCGTCGAGGTCGAGCGCCTCGTGAAGGCGCGCGCCCAGGACCTGCGGATCGGGGGAAGCGTCCGGGAGCTCCTGACGCGCGCGGACCTGGTCAAGTTCGCGAAGGCCAAGCCCGGCCCGGAGGAAGGCCCCCGCGACGCGGACCTGGCCCTCGATGTGATCCAGGCGACGACGCCGAAGGTTTACGCGGCGAAGGAGAAGGCGCGGTGAGATTCCTTCACCCCTGGCTGCTGCTCCTGGCCCTGCCGGCGCTCGCCGCGGCCGCGGCGGCGGTCTGGCGACCGGGCGGGGGGAAGCTCTCCCTGCCGGCGGGGGAGAAGCTGAGGTCGCGCGCGCCCTCGATCCGCGCCCGGACCGCGCGCGTCGCCCCGCCGGTCCTGCTCGCGCTCGCCCTGTGCCTGATCGCCGCGGCGCTGGCCCGCCCTCAGAAAACTATTAAGTTCGCCGGCGGAGCCGGCGAAGGCATCGACATCATGCTCTCGATCGACAGCTCCCTGTCGATGAAGGCCGTGGACTTCAAGCCGACGCGCGTGGACGCCGCGAAGGCGACCGCCCGGCGCTTCGTGCTCGGACGCGCCCAGGACCGCATCGGCCTGACGACCTTCGGAGGCGCGCCGCTGCTGCTGTGCCCCCCGACGCTCGACTACGACGCGCTTCTCGGCCGGCTCGACGAGCTCGACGCCGGCATGACGCGCGCCGACGGCACGGCCCTCGGCGACGGCCTGGCCTCCGCCGTCTCGCGGCTGAAGGACTCGAGCGCGAAGAGCAAGGTCATCATCCTGCTCTCCGACGGGCGCGCCAACACCGGCGTCGTCGACCCGCTGACGGCCGCGAAGGCCGCCGCGTCCTACGGCATCAAGGTGTACCCGATCGGCGTCGCGGGCAAGGGCGACTCCTCGATGACCATCGACGATCCGCGCTACGGCCAGGTGACGGTCCCGGTCACCGACGACCTCGACGAGGAGCTGCTCGCCGAGGTCGCGCGCCTGACCGGGGGCAAGGCCTACCGCGCCCAGGACGGCGGCGAGCTCAAGAACATCTTCGCCGCCATCGACCGGATGGAAAAATCCAAGGTCGCCCTGCCCAAGATCACGGCGATCGGCGACCTCCACGCCTGGCCGCTGGCGGCGGCGCTTCTCCTGCTGCTGCTCGAGTCCGCGCTGGCCGCGGGCCCGCTGCTGAGGTGGCCCTGATGTTCCGCTCGCCCGTCTGGCTCGCCGCGGGTCTCCTCCTGCTCCCCGCCGCCTGGGCGCTCCTCCGCTGGGCCGAGCTCGGCCGCCGACGCGTGACCGAGGCGATGGGGGCCTCGGCCGTCCTGGCGAGAACCATCGCCGGGGCGCGTCCGAACCTGTCCGGCCTGCGCCTGGCCGCCGTCGCCCTCCTTCTGATCGCGCTCGCGGGGCCGCAGTTCGGCGTCGAGCTCGTCGAGACGCGCTCCGACGCGCGCCAGGCGGTGATCGCGATGGACGTCTCGCTGTCGATGCTCACGCCGGACGTGAAGCCGAACCGACTCGAGCGCGCGAAGGCCTCCCTCGCCCTGCTCATCGACCAGCTGCGCGGCGAGCGCATCGGCGTCGTCGCGTTCGCGGGAGAAGCGCTCACCGTCTGCCCGCTCACGCAGGACGCCGACGCGGCCAAGCAGCTGCTCGGCGCGCTCGACGTCGGCGCCGTGCCCACGCCCGGAACGGCGGTCGGCGGCGCGCTGCGCACCGCCGTCGCGATGCTCGGCCGCTACCCGGGAGGCAAGGCCGTGATCCTCCTCACCGACGGAGAGGATCACAAATCCGACCCGCTCGGAGCCGCGCGCGAGGCCGCCGCCGCCGGCGTGCGCGTCTACGCCGTCGGCATCGGAACGCCGGACGGGGAGCCGATCCCGGGCGCGAGCGGCGCGTACC